>DAOWOC010000158.1 GCA_030642225.1 Deltaproteobacteria bacterium | reverse complement strand
GTTATCAGTTATCAGTTATCAGTTATCAGTTGTCAGTTTACAGTTGTCAATTTTTTCAACCGTGAACCGATAACTGTAAACCGTAAACTGTTTTTCTAACCGTAAACTGATAACCGTAAACCGTTTTTCTAAAAATTATTTTTTATAAATTGAACAGCATTTCTAAAAAAAATGACGCCCTGACCTTCTTCAGACAAGGATAAATTGCTCCAGAAAGGATGATTGGTATAATGTGTATATGCTTCAGGGTGCGGCATAAGGCCGAATAGCCTCCCGGATGGGGCACATATTCCTGCGATGGAATTTATTGAACCATTGGGATTATATGGATATTCTTCAGTGGTTTTTCCATCCGGTGTTGCATAGCGCAGTGCGATTAAATTGTCTTCTTCTATTTGTTTTAAAATTTTTTCAGATGTTACAAATTTGCCTTCACCATGCCTTATCGGCAGGAAAGATGTATCAATGCCTTTTGTGAATATACAGGGTGATTTGGGATTTGCATTGAGGTGAACCCAGCGGTCCTCAAACCGGTTTTTTTTATTAAACGTAAGTGTAACCGCCTGTTTTGTTGATCCCCCATTAAATGGCAGTAAACCGAGTTTGGCCATAAGCTGGAAACCATTACACACACCCATGACAAGTTTCCCATCTTGTATAAACCTGATGAGTTGGTCAAAAAAAAGTTCATTTGTATTGTGGATTTTTACATAACGGAAACGATGAGCGCATGCTTTAGCAGATCCAAGGTCATCTCCGTCAAGAAAACCACCTGGAAAATTGAGAAAATTATAGTCATCAAGGCGTTTATCACCATATATGATCTCTGAATAGTGAACTATATCAACATGATCCGCTCCTGCCAATTCGCAGGCATGCGCAGTCTCCATCTCACAGTTTGTGCCGTTCCCTGTTAGGACAATAACCTTTACTAATCCTGACATAATGGTCCTGATCTATTATTTTTTTAAATTGTTCAGTTTATTTTTAGCTGCCTTTGCCTGTTTTGTTTTTGGAAATAATTTAATAAGTTTTTCCAATATAAGTTTTCCGGCAAATGAGTCACCTAATTTATAATATGCAAGGCCTTCTTTTAAATATGCTGAAGGGATCTTGGGGTGTTGCTTAAAATTATCTATAAATTTTTGATGTTCTAATATTGATTTTTTATAATTACCTTCTTTAAAATAATTTTCCGCAAGCCAGAATTGAGAATTACCTGTAAGCTTGTTATCAGGATAGCGTGTTATAAAATTTGCAAAGGCTTTTCTTGATGCTTCATAGATACCTTTATCATAAAGCTCTTTTGCCTCTGTATATTCATCCTGAGGATTTATTTTCTTCATATTTAAGCCCGGAGATTTTGTAGTATTGTCAGGTGTTAGTCCTGTGGTATCTGCGGGATTAATTTCCTGCGTCTGTTTTAATTGTTTTATTTTAAATGACTTTAAACTTTTAGAGAGTTCATCTGTCCGATGGTTGAGTAATTCCATATCTCCACGCAATGAACGGATATCAACATCCATGCTGTCTATGCGGATTGCAATAGAAGACTGGAACTCTTTTAAGGGGGTCAGCGTATTATTAATCTCTTTATTTTGCTCAAGAGCCAGTTGGTCCATACTGTTTTTAAGATTTTTAATCTGTTGATGAAGATAAATCACATCCTGTCTTGTTGCGCAGGAAGAAACAGAACATACGCCAATAACTAATAGAACAAGTATAACTGTTTTAATGCATTTTAATCTTAATTCAAATATTGTCATGTCTGCTCCCCTTTGAAATTTTTTGTTTACAGGCCTCAAAAAGGATGGAGGCCTGTAAATTTAATATTTAATCAATTTCAAAATGAGCCCTGCGATTTTTTACCCATGCAGCTTCATTATGACCGGTATCAATCGGCATTTCTTCACCATAACTTGTTGTTACCATCCTCTGGCCTGAAATACCGAGACTTTGCAAATATGATTTAACACTTTTGGCACGTCTGTCGCCAAGTGCTAAATTATACTCAGAAGTCCCTCGTTCATCACAATGTCCCTCAATAGTTGTATTTTTATCCGAATTTTCTGAAAGGAACAAGGCCTTTGCCTTTAATATGAGTCTTGCCTCTTCAGTCAGAGATGATTTGTCAAACTCAAAATAAATATCTATGTTTTTAAATTTTTCAAGTGTTTTTAATGCGGCAATTTTTATTGCATCTGCCTGTGCCTGTGCCTCTGCATCTGCCTGTGCCTTTGCATCTGCCTGTGCCTGTGCGGCTCTTTCCGCCTCCAGCTGTTTTAACCTTTCCTGTTCCTCCTGAGAAGTCAGAGTAGGATCTTCAATTGCGATCTCCTGCTTTGTACATGCGCTGAAGAGCAGGGAAATACTCAATGCCAGTACAAGAACCATTAAAAAATTTACCCATTTTTGCCTCATGATCTAATCTCCTTTCATTTGATTAAAATAATGGAATTTAAAAAATTACATATCTATCCGTGGGGACCACGAAGGATATGTTTGCTCACCGTTTAAATTTATTAATTTACGCCGTCCCGCGCCATTGAATAACATAATATAAATACCTGCTTTTCCATCAATCGTTGATGAATAAACAATAAATCTCCCATCCGGCGACCAGGATGGTTCTTCATCATCAGCCCTGTTAAAAGTGAGTTGATGTAAGCCCGAGCCATCAGGCCTTATAGTGAATATCTGAAAATAACCTAAATCATCCCTGCCTGTAAAGACAATATGACCACCCCTTGGTGACCAGTCGGGAGAAGTGTTGTATTTACCTTCAAAGGTAAGACGTCTGACATTTTGCCCATTACTGTTCATGGTATAGATATGCGGGTTTCCACCCCTGTCCGAGACAAAGGCAATTTTTCCCCCGTCAGGAGACCATGTGGGGGATATGTCTATTGAATTGCTTCTTGTAAGCCTTGAAATAATATCGCCATTTGTATTCATGAGATATATATCAGGATAACCGTCTTTGCTCAAGGATGTTGCTATAACCTGATGTTTGTCTGACCATGATGCACTGATGTTAATGCCTTTGAATCCTGATATTTTATAAATACGTTTGGTCAGTAGATTATGTAAATAAAGATCAGGGTTGCCTTCCAAATATGATGTGTAGAAAATCATGTTGGAATTTTTACCCCAGGAAGGTCCAAGGGTAATGCTTTTAAAATTTGTTATGGGAGTGGGATTATATCCGTCAAAATCAACCTGATATATCTCCTTTTTTCCCGCCCTTGACTTTACAAAGGCAATTTTGGTAAGAAAATTACCCGGATAACCCGTCATTATCTTAATCATTTCATCTATAAAAAGATGAATGGCTTTTCTTGATTCAGCCATGCTTATATTGTATTTTCGCCCTAAAAGAAGTTTTTTTGAAAAAACATCAAACAGCCTTAATTCGATATTAAGCTTGTTATTAATTACAGTAATCCCTGTGGTTATAATAAGCTCTGCCCCGATAATTGACCAGTTAGAAAATCGAATTTCTTTTTTTTTAATGCCTTGTGTCTTTGGATCAACAAGATAACTTGCAGGACTGATTATCCTGAAAAATGATGAATATTTAATATCCTTTTGTAATACTTTTTCTAATGATGTTATTGCAGGTATGTTTTGAACAGGATTTATTGTTTTAAAAGGAAAAACAACAACAGGTATCTGTCTTTGGACAGGAGCGGTGATATCAATATAGACACGGGCATCTCCTGGGGATGTATATAAAAATAATGTAATAAATAAAAAAATAATCAGGATACTGCGTTTCATTTATAAACCTTTTTCCGGTTTAAATCTTATGCCGATTTCATAATGTTCCAAGGCCGTAAACCAGGATAACGGGGGCAGGGGCGATGATTTTTTTATAGCCCTGACAGCAGATTGATCAAAAAATATATTTCCTGATTTTGTTTTAAACCAGAAATCATCTATTGTCCCATCCTTTGAAATTTTAAGAATAATTATGGCCTCCAGCCCTTTGACCTGTTCCAAAATATCATCTGACATAGCCCAGTTGGACCTTATTATCTCCCATATCTCATTATAGTATATTTGTAACTGTAAATAATTGTCCGCTGTTTTACTACTATTGTTATTTGTTATTGTTTTTTTATTTATACCTGTTGTATTTTTGGGTTGTCCTGCT
>DAOWOC010000088.1 GCA_030642225.1 Deltaproteobacteria bacterium | reverse complement strand
TATCTTCTTTATAAAAAGACATTTTAAATAACAACATTAATGGGGGCAGGCATGAAGAGATGTATAATTTTTTTTGTAACTATTTTAATGTGTTGCACTTTGAACTTTAAGGCTGAGGCAGCGGGTGATAAATGTATAACATGTCATAAAAAAGTTTCTACTGGCAGGGTTTCTGACTGGAAGACAAGCAAGCATTATGATGAGGATATTACCTGTTCCGAATGTCATGGCAATAAGCATACAAAAGCTGAAAATGCCAATCTTGCACTATTCCCTGATGAAAACAAGTGTGGTGAATGTCATGAAGAACAATTTGAGCAATTTGCCAGTGGCAAACATAATTTTGGCTGGACATCACTGAACGCCCTGCCTATTACCCATGTTGAGCCTGATGAATTGATGGAAGGCGGAAAGGGATGCGGCGGATGCCATAATATGGGTATTAAAAGCGAGGAGCAGAAAAAGGATCAATTAAAAAAAGGTTATCGTTACCAGAATAATTCATGTGATGAATGCCACACAAGACATTCTTTTTCCAAAAAAGAGGCTCAGGATCCAAAGGCATGCCAGCAATGCCATATGGGGTATGATCACCCGCAGTATGATATGTGGGACAGTTCAAAACATGGTACGCGTTATTTTGTTAAAGAAAAAGGTAATCTCCCCAAGGAGGCTTCTGCGCCAACATGCCAGTTTTGTCACATGCCGGACGGAACTCATGCAAATAAAACTGCATGGGGTTTTCTTGGCGTCAGATTGCCGCTGCCAAAAGACAAGCAATGGGCTTCTGATCAGGTAACCATACTAAAGGCGCTTGGGGTATTGAATCCTGAAACCGGAGAACCAACGCCACGTCTTGATGCTGTAAAATCGGTTGATATGGTGCGTTTGACTGCTGAGGATTTTAACAAGGAACGCAATAAGATGATAAGCCAGTGTACTCATTGTCATTCTAAAAATTACGCGCAGACACAGCTTGAGATGGGTGATAAAATGCTGCAAAAATCTGATCGTTTGATGGCTGAAGGCATAGAAATAGTAGCGAAATTATATAAGGACAGGATCATTAAAAAACCTGAGCATTATACATTTGCTTATCCTGATTTGCTATTCTTTAAACAGACAGGGGGGTCATATATTGACCAGGTGCTTTTCAGGATGTTTATGAAGTATAGGATGAGAACCTATCAGGGTGTTTTTCATGCAAATCCTGATTACACATACTGGTATGGATGGGCCGCAATGACAAAATCTTTAGGGGAAATAAAGGAACTTGATAAATCCATGCGTGCTACCCATTGAGCAAAATTTATACGAATTATGGCAGAAAAGTACTGATTCATATTTGTTGCGGGCCGTGCCTTGCTTATCCTTTTGAGGTTTTAAACAAGGATGGCCTGCAGCTCCATGGTTTTTACTATAATCCAAATATCCATCCATATACAGAACATCAAAGGCGTCTTGAATCTGTTGAACTCTTTGCGGAAAAAATGCAGCTTCCTCTTATCCGCCGGCAGGGTTATGACCTTGAATCTTTTTTAAATACTATAGCCTTCAGAATAGATAAAAGATGCTTTCTTTGCTATCGGATTCGTCTTGAGGCAGCAGCCGGAATTGCCAGAAAGGGTAAATTTGATGCATTTACCACCACACTTCTTTACTCTAAATTTCAAAAGCATGATTTAATAAAAGAGACCGGAGAGGCAATGGCAAAGAAATACAAGGTTAATTTTTTATATAAAGATTTCAGGGAAGGATGGAGGGAAGGCATTGATATTTCTAAAAAAATGGGATTGTACAGGCAACAGTATTGCGGTTGTGTTTATTCGGAGATGGAACGTTATTATAAAAAATTATAAGTCATTATAAATTAAAAAAACCGGCAATTAATTGCCGGTTTTTTAATTGTAATGTTTAATAACTTTGTCTGCGTTTTCTTCGCAACATGCGGCGCCTGGCTTCCATCTGCTTGCGTTTTTTCTTTACACTTGGTTTTTCATAAAAACGTTTCAGTTTAAGTTCCTTAAGAAGACCTTCTTTTTGTAATTTTTTCTTTAGAATCTTTAAAGCCTTGTCAATATCGCCGTCTACACGGACATCTATAGACATTAAATATGCCACCACCCTTCATTGTATTTTTGACATTTTTCTTTATCATAAAAAAAAATATTAAGCTATAAAAAAATTAAAAAGCAAGGGAATATCCTGAGCTCAGTATGAATCATTTTCGATAATTATCAATGAGCGCCTCCGCCTCCGCAGACATTGGAGTCATCAAATGGAAAAAGCATTCCATTGATATATGATTTAACTACATTTTCAATAGGATTTTCCCTGCCGGCCATTACCTGGATACCAACGGACTTAAACCCTAAAAGGGGCCTCATCCCCATGCCGGAAGCAATAAGTGTATTTACTCCATGTGATGCTAATAGATTTACAGGGACCATACACCCACCTTCCTGATGAGAAACATTTGAAATAATGTCAAATTTTTTGATTTCTCCATTTTCTACATCAACCAGTGTGTAATAATCAGCATGACCAAAATGATCAGACATCCCTGCAGTCAACCCACCTGGATTATTGGATGGGATTGCAATACGTTCCATATCTTCACCTCATAAAAAAATAATATATTGAGAAAAAAATTTTCTAACTTTTATAATGAATGATTTTGAGAAAAAAATCCAATAAAAAATGTTGTATGTAAAAATTAAAACTTTTATAAAAAGTTAACATTCGGAAATTACTGCCTTTATTTTATAAGGACAAAAAATAAAAGCATGTTGATTATTTTTTACAAAGGCATTATTTTTTTGTTTCCCGAAATAATTTTAGTATGATGAATTAAAAATGCTTCCAATATCTTTAAAGATCATGAATATCTATCTGAATAATTTTTAAATCAGGAGATTAAAAATCCTGATTTTTTTACTAGTTCATTAATTTTATCTCTTCCCGACCATTTAATATCCTTATTGCGCCTTGAGCCAATGCCAGCATCTCATCCTCACCCGGAAAAATAAATATCTTTCCCAAAAAAGATATGCTTTCAGTTATCCAATTTATTAACAATTTTGATTTTGTAAGGCTGCCTGTTAATATTATTGCGTCTATATTGCCTTTTAGCACGGTTGCCATGGCCCCTATATCCTTTGAAATCTGATAGGCCATGGCCTCAAAGATAAGAGCGGCTTTATCATCGCCCAAGGATATCCTTTTTTCAATCTCTCTTGCATCTGTTGTTCCAAGATAGGAAAACAGGCCGCCTTTGCCCACAAGGGCGCTTTTAATTTTTTTCTCAGAGGCTGTAATATCCAATAATTCCAGGGTCGGAAGGGAACCGGCCCTTTCAGGTGAAAACGGACCTTCACTAAGGCCGTGTGTGGAATCAATTACGCGTCCACCAGCATGAGTGCCAATGGTGATGCCTCCCCCAAGATGGGCCACGATAAAATTTAATTGTTCATAGGGTTTTTGTAATAATTTTGCTGCTTTTCTTGCCCCGGCCTTTTGATTAAGGGCATGAAAGGCACTTTTTCTCTGAATCCCCTTTGTGCCGGATATCCTTGCCAATGGCTCAAATTCATCTGTGGATGGCGGATCGATTATAATAGATTTTTTCCCTGTTAATACTGATAGCTCATGGGCAATTAGAGGGCCCATTGCAGATGGGTGTCTGCCATATTTTCCAGTTGCCAGGATATCACACATCTCTTTATCTATTTCATATGCGCCTCCGGGAGACGGCTTCCCAAGCCCGCCGCGGCTGACTATTATATCAAGTGATTCAAGTGATATGTTATGCTGTGACAAAAGCTTTAAAAGCATATTTTTAAGTATGGGTTTTAATTCCATAAAATCGTCAAGTTTTTCCGCTAATGTGTCAAATCCTGTCTGTTGCTCAAAAAGCTTTTTATCGTTTTTATAAATAGCGCATCTCATGGAAAGAGAGCCCATATTCAATACAAGTATGGTAAATTCTTTATCTGCCATTTTCTGCCTGTAAAACAAGTTTTAAAAGTGCTATTTCAACAACCTTGTTGTTTTTTGAAATAAATGGAAGATTTAAAATAACCCCGTATGGAGTGCCCATTAAAACAGATGCCATCGGCAATTTCCCTACAAAGGCGAGTGTCTGGCTCAGGCTTATGCCGGTTTCACGTTCAGGCACAATATATATATCCGCATCTCCTGTTACAGGGCTTTTTATCCCTTTACGTTTTGCAGCGTCAGCGCTTACTGCCGTGTCAATATCAAGCGGACCTTCTATCAGGCATTCCCCGAATTGTTTTCTTTGAGACATTTTTGATAATATGGCCGCATCAATGGTAGATGGTATCGCCGGATTCACATATTCAATAGCTGCAAGCGCTACTGCTTTTGGTTTATTGATTTTTAGAATCAAAGCAAGTTTAAGTAAATTTTGTGTTATGGCTATCTTTTGTTTTATATCAGGTTTAATATGCAGCAATGTATCGCTGATTAAGATCAATTTATCATGCCCCGGCGATTTTAAAACAGATATGTGACTTGTCTTTTTTATCTCTTTTTTATTATTAAAGATTACTGTCATGTCTGTTTCATGACAAGGTTGATCCATCATCAAAATATTATGTTGTTCCTCTTTTACAAGAGAGATTGCAAATTCCCTTGCTTTTGTTGCATCCGGTTCATTGATAATTTCACATGGCACATTACTATAATTAAGCCCTTGCAAGTGTTTGAGTATTATTTTTTTATTGCCAATAATTACTGGGAAGCATATCCCAAGCTCAGAGGCGTTAAACAGTACATCAAGCGGGGCATTAGCATGAAATGGGGCAATAAATATTCTAATCGGTTTATTGAGTTTCGCAGCATTAATGATATCTGAAAATTTTTGCATTATATCTCTCCCCCGATTTCTCGCAACCTGCTTGACAGTGCTATTCCAAGGGCTATTTCACGGGCTATGGATGAGCTTATATCAGAGCGTGACGGCACCATTACCGGCCCGGCGCTGCTAAGGATGACTGAACACCGTTTAAAACCAAGAAGGAGATCGATCTTGGATAATATATTGCCTGTTTCAAGATTCGGTACCAACAGGATATGAGGGAGTCCGGTTATATCAATCCGCTCAATATGGTCAGGAATATTTCCCTGGCCAAAGAGAATTTCAGCTATGGAAAAACCCTTTGCCACCTTGCACTTATATTTATTCATATCACTGAATTCTTCGGCAAGTCGCATTGATTCACTGTAAGCTGTTTGTGCTGTTTCTGAAATATTTATATTGCCTGTTAAAAACCCTATCTCCGGAGTCTTGTAACCAAGCAGGTGAAAAAGTGTGATGGCGGATAAGGCTATTTCTTTTTTTGTCTCGTAATCAGGTGAAATATTGACTCCGGGGTCGGTTATGCTTACAGGGTGGCCGACATCAGGGATATCCCATATACTGTTTACGCTGATATTCTTTTTTTTGCCAAGCGCTTTTTCCTTTTTAATAATTGCCCTGTAAATATAGGAGGTGGGTATCTGACCTTTTCCTGTGATATTAACCTCTTTATCAAAGAGCATTGAAACTCCAAGGTCGGCAATCTTTTGAGGGTCTGATT
>DAOWOC010000058.1 GCA_030642225.1 Deltaproteobacteria bacterium | reverse complement strand
GGGAAACTCCTTCTCCTATGTTCAGATGGTCTGACAGATATGCTGCAAGACAATGAAATTCATAAAATCATAAGAAAAAAAATTAAAAAACCGCATAAAATTGCCGACAAGCTGATAAAAAAAGCAAACAAAGCAGGCGGCAAGGATAATATTACCTTTATTTTAGCTTATAATGGATAGATTTAAAATTTCAGGCTAAAAGTCATGGTTGCACTTATAAATTTGATTAGTAAAATAAAATTGATAAAATAAAAAAACAGGGGGGCTAAATATGAAGACAATATTAATATCCATGATATTTATAATCCTTTCCATTCAGCAGGTTTATGGAGAATGCATAAAAGGTAATTGTACTAATGGATCTGGTACTTTTATCTCTTCAGACGGTTCAAAATACACCGGACTATTCAAAAATGGCAAATTTGAAGGCAAAGGAGAATTTATTGCTGCTGACGGGAGTAAATATAAGGGTGAATTTAAGGATGGTAAAATATTTAATTACGGCACCTATACTTATCCTGATGGCACACAATATACCGGCTATTTTGAAAAAGAAAAATTTAATGGTAAGGGAATTTACATCTCTTCAAACGGCTCAAAGTATGATGGACATTTTAAAGACGATAAATTTGACGGCAAAGGAGAATTTATTGCCGCTGACGGGGAAAAATATAAGGGTGAATTTAAGGATGGTAAAATGGAGGGTGATGGCACTTTAAACTATACTGACGGCACACAATATACGGGACAATTCAAGGATGGGAAATTTAACGGTAAAGGTATCCAGACTTCTCCTGATGGTGAAAAATATACAGGGGAATTTAAAGATGGCAAACTCCATGGCCAAGGCACAATACTTTTCAATAATGGGGCTAAATATGTAGGTCAATTTAAAAATGATAAGTTTAATGGTTATGGCGAGCTTACTTCTCCTGATGGAAAAAAATTTATTGGTAATTTTTTAAACGGCGAATTTATCAAAGAATAAGATTAAGTTGATATTTATTTATGAATAATACAGAAAATACATATAAAGAAAAAATTCTTGTCGTAGATGATGATATTGTGCTGAGTGACCTGCTTGCGGATTTTTTTCTTGAACAGGGGCATGAACCTACAATTTGTAACAATCCCATACAGGCATTAGAGGCTTTCAAAAAAATCGGCTTTGACCTGGTGTTTATAGATATCAATATGCCCGAGATGAATGGCCTTGAACTCGCTACAAGGCTAAAACAGATTAATTCATCTATTGAAATAATTTTTATGACTGGTTATGGATCATTTGATAATGCTGTTCAAGCTATTAAAATCGGAGCATATGATTATCTCAGAAAACCATTTGTTCTGAATGAATTAAAGCTATGTTTAAAAAGATTCCAGGAACGCCGTAAACTTATTGAACAGGCTAATAAAGCTACAGAGCATTATTTTCAGCTTGTTCAGAATATCCCTATACTTATTATTTCAATGGATAAAGACTTAAATCTAATATTTATAAACAAGGCATGTAAAACAATATTAGGTTATTCTGTAGATGAGGCCATATCAGACCCTGAATGGTTTTTAAAAAGAATTTATACAAAAGACTATGAACACATAAGAACAAATCTTATCTCAGCCTTTCAATCCAACAACAAATCTTTTGCTATGGAATGTATATTAATACACCGTGACGGACATATGATTCATACTATAATCAGTTCAATACCATCAACTGTGGTTATAAAATCACCTGAGATCAAAAGTATTGAATATATGATTATGGATATAACCGACAGGATATTAATAGAAAATGAAACTGTCCAGCGAGAAAAGCTAAAACTCCTGAGCGCTATCTCCGAGGAAGTGGTTCATGAATTCAGGAATCCTCTCACATCTATCGGCGGATTCGCAAGACGCATTCAAAAAAAATGTCCTGCCTCCACTGAGGGAGATATTATCCTTGCTGAATGCAAACGCTTGGAAAACCTCATTTACAGGCTTACAGAATACTTAAAACCAATAGAGGTAAATTTTCATAAATTTTCAGTCAAAGATCTGATAACAGATTGCGTTGAATCTATCAGAGATGAATTTGACAACTCTGGAATTACATTTGAGATAATATTTCTTGCATCAACAACAACTATTGTAACCGATAATGACCTGCTTAAAAGAATAATCCTGGGACTTATCAAAAACAGCATAAAAGAGATGCCGCAAGGCGGGATACTTCATATCAAAACCTTTGAGCAGGGTAATAAATATAACATAGAATTTAAAAATACAGAATCAAAGATTAAAGACCCGGACTCATGCCTTATGCCTTTTAATGAGGCTAACTATTACAATGATCTTCCGATCCTTTTCAGGCTTGCAAAAAACATGGGCGGCCTTTTATCATTCAGACAAGAAGACGATTCCATGATATTTACAATCTCTTTACAAAGACAAATGGTTGAAAGAATCAAGACATAAAATATCAGGCCGCAGATACTGCTTAAGCGGCCTGATATTTAAAATCCAACAAACTGATTTTTACTGGAGTTCTTTTTTAGAATAATCCAAAATTCCTCTTGCAATAATTAGTTGCTGAATCTGCTGAGTACCTTCATAAATATCATTAATCTTGCAATCACGCATCCATTTTTCAACAAGCCACTCCCTTGAGTAGCCTATAGGACCTAAAAGTGCAACACAGCGTCTCGTGATCTCTGATCCCATTCGACCACCCTTTGCCTTGCTCATTGATGCTTCAACAGCATTGTGCATACCATTATCAGACATCCATGCGGCCCTTTGAATCAACAAACGAATAGCTTCAAGCTCTGCTTCCATTGTAAGTATTTCTTTTTCCACAGCGACCAGTTTGTGTTTGCTTAGTCCATACCTAAATTGATAACCCTCGTCCTCAAGAATCTTTTTAGTGAATTCAAAGGCTGCCCTGGCCACACCAAGCGCAATAGCGCCGACCATAGGCCGTGTGCTGTCAAAGGTCTTCATAACACCTTTAAAACCCTCTGTTTTTGTCTTTATTTCAGAACTGCCAAGAATGTTGTTTTTTGGAATACGGCAATCTTCAAACACAACAGATGCTGTATCAGATGCCCTTATACCAAGCTTATGTTCCAGTTTGGTTACTGTACATCCTGCACGATCCTTTTCTACGATAAAACTCTTTATCCCTGCTTTACCGGCAGCCTTATCTATCGTTGCCCAGACCACTATAACATCACACTGATTTCCATCTGTTACAAATATCTTTTCCCCATTAATTACCCACTCATCTCCATCCTGTTTTGCTGTTGTGGATATTGAACCTGAATCAGAACCGGAATTTGGTTCTGTTATTGCCATAGCAGCAAATTTGCTGCCAAATCGCTCTAATTGTTCAGGTGTAGCCACAGCCTGAATAGCAAAATTTCCAAGCCCGCTCCCAGGCATGGCAAGCATTAAACCATTATCACCCCATGCCATCTCTTCAGCGCCAATCACTGATAAAAGTGTAGATCCATTACGATTTTCCTTTTTAGCACCGGGATCTTTTTTCTTATCTTTCTTTTTTGATGTCATATCCCCCATGCCGCCTGTAATAAGACCTGCGAGGGGTTTTAATTCTTCTGCTACAGTATGTTCCTCTTCATCATATTTACGTGAAATAGGCCTGAAAGAACTTTCTGCAATAGCATGAGCGCCATCTTTTATCATACGTAACTGAGGCGTTAGTTCAAAGTCTATCATGGATTTTCTCCTTACATTATAAAATTTTTATCTAATTTTTTATTAGCGGAATGTATCTTTATAATATTAAAATTCAAGGGTCTCTTTTCTTAAATTTTAAATAATTGCAAGACCATCTATAATCTCAAAACCACGCCCATTACGAAACCACAATTCCATGGGATGTTCTCTTATATAACCATGGCCACCAAGCACCTGAATACCATTACTAGTTATATTTGTTGTATATTCACTGGCATAGAGTTTTGCAAAATATGCTTCTTTTGTAAAATCATCGCCCCTGTCACCAAGCCATGCCGCCTTCCATGCCATAAACCTCATGGCATCGGATTCTATTGCCATATCAGCAAGCATAAACGCTATGGACTGACGATGGGCTATCGGCTCACCAAACTGGACTCTTTCTTTTGCATAACTTACTCCATAGTCTTTTGTGGCATGACATATACCTGAAGCCATGGAAGACAATGCCGTGCGGGAAAGATTTAAAATCCGTTGATAATTAAAACCATTACGGCCTCCAAGACGATTTTCAACAGGGATACGACAATTTGTAAGTGTTATTTTATGAAGTTCAAGGGCATTAAGACCCATATATTTTTCACGCTCACCTACAATAAGTCCATTTGTACCCTTTTCAACTATAAATGCCTCAACGCCATTAACCCCTGACCCCGGCGCACTTGAAGCAATAATCAAAAAAAGGTCTGCGCGTCCGGCATAAGGCACAAAACATTTTACACCATTGAGTACATATTCTTCACCTTCACGTACTACTGATGTCCTGATTTCTGTTGCATCAAATGTAACTCGTGGCTCCATTAATGCCATTGTGGCAAACTTGAAACTTTCACCGCAAAACTCAGGCAGGTATTTCTTTTTTTGTTCCTCTGTTCCCATCTCTAAAACAGGATATGCAAAAAGCGAAGGGCTTAACATGGCAATAGCAATACCTAAATCACCATAAGCCAATTCTTCAGAAATAAGAACTCCGGTTACTGCAGACCGTTCATAACCATATCCGCCATACTCCTCTGGAATACTATTTGCGATCAGCCCAAGCTCCCAGAATTTTGCCAACAAATCATCCGGGACATTCTTATTCTCTTCACAATCCCTAGCATTCGGTCTGATGACCTCTGCTGTAAACCGGTGAACCATATCAATAATCTGTTTTTGGTCATCCGTTGGATTAAAATTAATCATAAATAAATTCCCCTTTCTTTAGTTTATTAATACTATCCCTGTTAATAATTTATACAGGGGTTCCCATATATTTTATCTAATGTTTAAAATTTACAATAAATTTATTGAGTAAAAGCAGGATAAGTATAATCAATCAACTATCTTTTTCAAAAAGAAACAATAAAAATAATATGAGTTAAAAAAATAAAAACGACGTTACTGGTCAACCCGCAAATTCATTAAATTTCTCGTATTGTGTTATCTCATGCACCTTCAACTGCTCAAATAAAACAAAAATCAAATCTCTTTCATCAGCTAAGTAATGACTCATCCAAAAAATTTCCAATCAAAGTCAGTTTTGAAATATTAGTTATCATCCTAAATATAAAATCCACTCACAGCTTTTTAAATAGTAACAGTAACTCCAGGCTCAAGCATATTCACCACTATATCATTACTTTCAAGTTCCTTTAACAGCCCAAGTTCGGCTTTTGTGCCTTTCAGAAAACCATAGTGCATAGGGATAACCATGGCAGGCTTTATACCTTTAGCCATTTCAACAGCATCCTTTGTATCCATAACAACTTTTTTACCAAGAAGCTTAAACGCACCGACAGGAATTAACATTATATCAGGTGATGCCTTTACAAGGGCATCCATAATCATTCCATCTAAGATTGTATCACCTGCAAAATATATTTTACGACCATCCATCTTAAAGGCATAACCCACGGCATCTCTGGCGCCAGGGGCAGGATGATGAGCAGGCAAAACCTCTATTTCAAGGCCTGAAACCGTAATACTCATACCCGGTTCAACAGCTTTTACTTTAATTCCCTTTTTAACTAACCCCTTTGCAAGAGATGGTGGGGCAATAACTATTGCTCCCAATTTAAAGGCCAGTTCTCTGCCATATTTATCAAAGTGATCACCGTGCTTATGAGAAACAAGAACAACCTGGCAGGATTTAATATCCTCGGGCATAACACCCGGCTTTTGTATCCTTCGAAAAAAAATATTTTCCCCAAACCATGGATCAGTTAAAATAGAAAAGTTATCCTGTTTCAATATAAAGGTTGAGTGTCCTACCCAGGTTATCTCCATTTGTCTGCCCCCTATAAACCTATTTGTTTACTTATAATCCACTTCATTATCTCAGTGGTACCGGCAAAAATGGTAAATATTCTTATATCACGATATGCCCTTGCAATTACGTACTCTTCCATATATCCATAACCGCCGAAAAGCTGCAGACAGTCATAGGCCACACGGTTAGCCATCTCCGATATCCACCATTTACCCATGCATGCATGCGTGGTGACATCCTTACCGTCAAGGTGATCATCTATCATCTGTTTCATAAATACCTTGCCCAGTTCAATCTCTGTCGCCATTTCAACAAGTTTAAAGGAGTTATGCTGAAATTTACAAATAGGCTTGCCAAACTGTTTACGCTCTTTTGTATATGCAATAGTGCCTTTAAGTATCATTTCTGCAGCAAGCTGCGAACCATATGCGCACATCAGACGTTCACGGGCAAGCTTTTCCATAAGATAGGTAAAACCCTGACCCTCAACTCCAAGAAGATTGGATTGAGGTATGCGGCAATCTTCAAAAGACATCTCAGCAGTATCCTGATTATGGAGCCCCATCTTCTCTAATTTACGTCCCTTATTAAACCCTGGCGTACTATCTTCGATAAGGACAAGACTTACACCGGTAAATGCAGGGTCGGCCTTTGGATCAACATTGCAGGCCACAACAACAACATCACAGCAAATACCCATACTAATCAAGCGCTCACCCCCACACATTAT
>DAOWOC010000082.1 GCA_030642225.1 Deltaproteobacteria bacterium | reverse complement strand
GATAACCGTAAACCGTTTTTCTAGCCGTGAACCGATAACTGTAAACCGTGAACGGTTACAAATAATTAAATTTTTTCCCTATCCATTTATCGCATCATTATTCATGATATCCGTATAATAAGCCGCCTCATCAAACCTTGACCGCTTAATGCATCCCGCTGCATAAATAGCAGTCTTTTGTTCAAGAACATTATAAACAGCTTTATATTGTATATCAGTAAGTCGGCCGGTCTTTAAAAGCTTTTTTAATGCCATAATACGATATTTATCAAGCCCCCATTGTCTTGAAAGCTGATCCTGGTGGCCCCCGCGTTTTGTTATCAGAGGTTGATCAATAAGATATATTGGAAGATTGCATGATATCCTCAACCAGAGATCATAATCCTCACACGCAGGAAGTGACTCATCAAACCCGCCGATCTTATCAAACAGACTATGTTTCATCATGACAGCAGAATGGCTGACAATACAAAGCAAAATGGGTTTTTCAAATATCATACCTGAATATTTTTTATGTTTTTTCCCTGGATTTACCCTTTTACCGTTTCTCACCCATGTTTCTTCTGTCTGGCATATCATTGCCAGTGGATTTTGATGGAAAAAATTAACCTGAGCAGTCAACTTGCCGGGAAACCACAGGTCATCTGAATCAAGAAAAGCAATCAGCCCGCCGTTAGAGGCTGCAACCCCAGCATTTCTTGCAGCGCTGACACCTCTATGTTCCTGCCGGATGATATTTATCATTCCGTATGATTTCAAACTGTATGAATTTAAAATCTCATCAGTATGATCTGTTGAGCCATCATCAACCACTATAAGCTCACATTTGTCATAATCCTGTTTTAATACTGACTCAATTGCTTCTTTTAAAATCCATGCCCTGTTATAAGCCGGAATAATAACGCTGACATAGTCATGCATGTCCAATCACATCAGAAATGAGATTAAGGTCTATACCTAAATTTTTTGCGGCCTTTTCCCAGCGTTCTCCTATTGGTGTACTGAAAAGCACTGTATCATCAGAAGAGACATTTAACCAGCTGTTGGCCATTATCTCATCTTCAATCTGACCGCTGCCCCACCCCGCACACCCAAGAGATATAATCAAAGATTCAGGCCCGTTGCCTTTTGCAATAGCCCTGATAATATCTTTTGAATTCGTCATTGCAACACTATTGCTGATTTTAAGACATGCCTCCCACTCAAAGGGAGGTCCGTGAAGCACAAAAACCTGGTTCTGATTAACAGGCCCTCCAAAATGTATGGGAAGATTTTCCATCCCGGCAACAAACTCAAGGTTTAACTCATTAAAAAGATTTTCAGAGGCTAAATCAGGATAAATTCGGTTTATGATGATTCCCATAGCACCTTCATTAGAATGTTCACATATAAGAGTGACTGTCTGAAAAAAAGTTGGATCCGCAAGGCTGGGCATGGCGATCAAAAACTGTCCTTTAAATGTTTCCTGTATTATTTTTGTCTGATCCATACTGTCTCCAAATTATTTTTAAATTATTTTTAAAAACTTTTAATTAATAAAGCAAAAAAAAGTTTGATATAATAGCTTAAGCCTACTTTAAAACCAGATATTTTACAAATAAAAGCAAAGTACCATATAAAAAATGATTAATAATATCGATTATTATGGAATTAATGAATTTCTTTTACCAGATTTTAAAATATATATGATAAAAGCATATAATCTTTTCTATTCAGGAGTTAATTATGGATATGCCAAGGGCAAGAAAAAAAATGGTTGAAACACAGTTGATATCACGCGGGATCACTGATGAACGGGTTCTTTCCGCTATGATGAAGGTCCCCAGACACAAATTTGTTGAAGAAGCTATGGCAGCACAGGCATACGGCGATTACCCCCTGCCGATTGGTTACGGCCAGACTATTTCTCAGCCTTATATTGTAGCAGAAATGACACAGGCCCTCGGTTTAAAAGGTTATGAACGCGTGCTTGAAATCGGGACAGGTTCAGGATATCAGACAGCAATCCTTGCTGAACTCTGTGGTCGCGTTTATTCTATTGAAAGGATTAAACCCCTTCTTTTAAGGGCACGCAATATAATCGACGATCTCAGGTATTTCAATGTTGCGTTAAAGGCATTTGACGGCACACTTGGATGGTCTGATGAGGCACCTTTTGATCATATCATTATAACTGCCGGATCGCCTTCTATCCCTCCGCCACTGGTTAAACAGCTTAAAGATAACGGGACAATGATAATACCGGTAGGAAGTCGGGATGAACAGGAATTACTAAAAATAACAAAATCAGACAACTCTTTTACAAAAGAATCATTAGGTCTTTGCCGTTTTGTGAAATTAATCGGTCAAAATGCATGGGAAGAATAGAATTTATACGCCATTGCCATATTTTTCAAGTATCTGGTTGATAAGGTTTGAACTAGACCTGTTATCAATATAGCTGATCAGCTCAACCCTTCCGCCATAACCCTCAACCAACTCACGGCCAATGACCTGATCCTTAGTATAATCGCCTCCTTTTACAAGTATATCCGGCCTTATACGTTTAAGGATTGAAAGTGGTGTATCCTCTTTAAATATCAGTACATGATCAACACATTCAAGTGCGCTCAGGATCATAGCCCTCTCATCCTCACGGATCAGCGGTCTTTTATCCCCCTTAAGTCTCTTAACAGAATCATCACTGTTTATTGCAACTATAAGAAAATCACCAAGCTCCCTCGCCTTTTGCAGATACTTAATATGCCCCACATGAAGAAGGTCAAAACAACCATTTGTAAATATTATTTTCTTTTTTTCAGGACCGAGCAGACTTATCTTTTGCAAAAGATCATGCAATAAGCCTGTTTTTTTTAATACTGATTCGCCCCTGGCAGCATGCTCTATCATCTCTTCAGGTGAAACACTTGAGGTACCGACCTTGGCTACTACAATACCAGCGGCAAGATTGGCCAGTTCAGCCGCCTGTGGAAACATAAGCCCTGCTGCAACACCTGCGCCAAGAACCGAGAGTACAGTATCCCCCGCACCAGTTACATCATAGACCTCCTTTGCCCTGGTTGGTATATGATACGCTTTACTGTCTTTCATAAAAAGACTCATACCATCATAACTTCTGGTTATAAGGACAGCATCCAGGGCACACATATTAAGAAGAGTATGACCAGCCTCAACAATATCCGGCTCATCGTTCAGCTCTATTCCTGTTGCCGCCTGCGCCTCTTTTTTATTTGGAGTTATACATGTAGCGCCCATATATTTTGAAAAATCATTACCTTTAGGATCAACAAATAAAGGAATATCCATTTTCTTTGCATGGGAAATAACCTGTTTTAATACAAAATCAGTAAGAACACCCTTGCCATAATCAGATATAAGAACCGCATCCTGTAATGACATAATAGCTATTATCCGCTTTATCAGTTCCTGCTCCAGTCGATTACCCAAAGGCCTGCGTGTTTCCCTGTCAATGCGTAAGACCTGCTGGTTAGCGGCAATTATGCGTGTTTTTTTGCTTGTTGGCCGTTCAGCGTCACAAAGCAGAGATGAAAGCCCCACACCAAGCTTATTCATAAGTTCAGCCACATATTCACCGTTTGGGCCTGTACCTACAACGCTTGCCAAGGATGTTGTTACACCCAATGAACAAAGATTTCTGACCACATTACCTGCCCCGCCAAGGACAGATTCCTCACGTTTAAGATCAAGTACCTGCACAGGGGCCTCCGGGGATATTCTATCTACCTCACCCCAGAAATATTCATCGACCATTACATCCCCTATTACCAGTATTTTAAGTTGTTCAAAGGTTTTAATGGCATGTTTTACAACAGAAAACTCCAAGATATTCCCCTTATTATATATTTTTCTTTGACTGGCTTAATTTACTATTTTAATATATTAACAAACTCATAGAAAGTCAAAAATAGACGGCTATTGAATCAAAAATATATAATCAAACCGGAATAGACATGAATTATTTTGAAGCACTGATATTGGGCATAATACAAGGGATAACTGAATTTCTGCCTGTAAGCAGTTCCGGACACCTCGTACTCTTACAAAATCTCCTCGGGATAAATGAGCCTCAGCTGTTTTTTGATATCACTGTTCATGTGGCCACTCTCGGGGCGATTATCTTTATCCTGAGAGGAGATATAATTGAATGCATAAAAGAGATTTTATATATTCCCCGGGCATTAAAAAACAAAAACAGCGATATTGAAAAGATAAAAAATCTGAGACTTTTATGGCTTGTATTTCTTGCTTCCATACCCACAGGGATAATAGGTTTTTTTTTCAAAGACATATTTGAACAGATGTTCGGCTCTCTTTTATGTGTAGGTATAGCATTCATTATTACAGGGAGTCTCCTGTGGATAACAAAACGGTTTAAAGATCAAAAAAATGATTATTCAACATTTCCATGGTGGTCAGCTATTTTAATAGGAATTGCACAAGGCATGGCAATAACCCCGGGCATATCCAGATCAGGCACAACCATTGCAGTGCTGCTTTTACTTGGAATGCAAAAAAACATAGCAGGGCGCTTTTCTTTTCTCATGGCCCTGCCTGCAATTACAGGGGCTGCGATATTACAATTTTCCAACTCTGCACTTGATATTAAAATTAGTGTTTTATATGTTGGTTTTGCAGGGGCATTTATCAGCGGTTATTTTGCTCTAAACTGGCTGCTCATGATAGTCAGGCATGGTTCCATATGGAAGTTTGCTCCTTATTGTTGGTGTATAGGGATTTTAACCATTATTTTAGCAATTACGAGGCAGATATGAATAAAGAAATCTTCAGGGAATATGATATCAGAGGTATTGTGGACAAAGACTTTAATGAAGATGATGTTAATGACCTGGGCCGCGCCTTTGCTGCCTATGCGAGAGACCATAACATTGTTGAACTCTCTGTCGGCAGGGACTGCCGTCTCCATTCTGAACGTATTAAAAATATCCTGGTTGAAAGCCTGCTTGAAAACGGGATGAATGTAACAGATATAGGAGTCTGCCCAACCCCTGTTTTTTATTTTTCTATTTATCACTATTCCATAGGTGGCGGCATGATGATCACTGCAAGCCATAATCCTTCTGAATACAATGGTTTTAAAATGTGTATAGGCACTCACACAATCTTTGGTGATGAGATACAACAGGTCAGAAAATATATTGATAAAAAGGTAAAGACCGTTAAAAGAGGCGTATTACAAAAAAAATATGTTATTAAAGACTATTCTGAAATTATTTTAAATGACATTAAACCATTAAATGGATTAAAGGTGGGTATAGATGGCGGAAACGCAACAGGAGGGCCGGTTGCCCTCCCAATACTAGAAAAACTCGGATGCGAGATATATCCCCTTTACTGCGATATGGACGGCAATTTTCCTAATCACGAACCAGATCCGACCCGCCTTGAAAATATGCTGGATCTTATCAATCTTGTTAAAAAAGAAAAACTTGATATAGGCATAGGCTATGACGGCGATGCAGACCGCATAGGCGTTGTGGATGAGACAGGTAAAATAATATATGGAGACAAACTCCTTGTTATATTCGCAAGATCAATCCTTGAAAAACATCCTGGAACCACCTTTATCTCAGAGGTCAAGTGTTCCCAGACAATGTACGATGACATAAGTGCGCACGGCGGGAATCCCATAATGTGGAAGACAGGTCATTCCCTGATCAAACAAAAGATGAAAGAAACAAATGCAATTCTTGCTGGAG
>DAOWOC010000004.1 GCA_030642225.1 Deltaproteobacteria bacterium | reverse complement strand
GATACTATCCATTTTGTTACAAGATACAGGTATGAATTTTTTAGGCTGCATAATTATTCAAAAGCCATGTACATGGCCTTAAAAAGTGTCGGCAAGGCGATGTTGTTTACGTCTATTGTGCTGATTGTAGGATTTATCATAAATATTTTCTCCATTATGGATAGCTTTGTATCTTTTGGCATTTTAACATCCTTTACAATTGTTATTGCCCTTGTTGCCGATTATTTTCTGGCGCCTGCAATGATAATGAAAACTCATTTATTTGGCCCTGAGCAGGGAGAAAATGATTTGTCTGAAAATAATTTAACATAAATTTGTTTATAGCCAAGCTATGAACATCGGATCGGAAAGGAGTCTTGAAAATCATGTATAATGAATTTGTTTCCCGCATGAACAGTGTCTTTGAGTCTATTGCAATGCATGTAGTTAAACTGCGCTGGTTTTATCTGATTATCATTGGGCTTTTGAGTTGCGCTGCGATTTATTCAACTTTGCATATCCAGTTAGATAACTCTCTTGAAGCCTATTTTATGGAAGATGATGAAGAATTTAAGTATTATGAGAGTTTCAAGGATATGTTTGGTTCTGATAAATTTATTTATATTGTTTACGACAATCCATTTATTGCTTCAAATATGAATATAGTAAGGGAGCTTGGATATGAGCTGCAAGCCAATTTATCAAAGACTCGCGGGAAAGGGAAAAAACTTTATTTAAAAAAAATCACCATGCTTCCAACTGTGGAGTTTGTTGAGGGGAAAGATGATGAACTTTTAGTTTATGATTTACTTGAGGATTGGGACGGCAGCCAGGGCGCATTAGATGTAATCTATGACAAGGTTTTATCAAAAGAGATTTATAAGGATGCCCTTGTGTCACGGGATGGCAAAAAAGGCGGACTTTTAATTGAACTCAATGAAATTGATGATGAGCTTAACTGGGATGACTCTGTTTATAAATTGTTTAAGGAGGTTATTGACAAAGAAAAATATCATGATTTGAATTTGATTCCTGTGGGTGATACAGTTTTAAATGCTACTTATAATGAGATCAGCTGGTTTGAAACCAGTAAATTCAGCATAATTACGGTCTTGGTAACGCTTTCTTTTTTATGGCTGCTTTTTAGGAGATTTTCAGGGATTGTTGCTCCTTATCTTGCCGCTAATCTCGCTATTCTTTTTGCTTGCGGCCTAATGCCTCTTTTGAATATCAAGTTTACCATGATGATGCCGATACTTCCCTCTCTTTTGATGGTTGTTGGCATCGGCGGGTCGATTCATATTATTACGGAATTCATTTTTTTATTTAATTCGGGCATGAATAGGAATCAGGCTATTTTTGAAAGCTATCGTCTCGTTGGGTTCCCCTGTTTTTTAGCTGCCTTTACCACAGCTGTGGGTCTTGGTTCAATAATGATTTCGCAGCTCCGTGCTGTCCGTGAATTTGCAATTATGGCTTCAATAGGTGTGTTTCTCACATTTGTCATGATTTTATTATTTGTCCCTTTGATTTTATGCTTTGGCCGTAAAACCATAAAAGAGAAAAAAATGCATGATGACCCTTCCAAAAAAGATGTCATCGGCCATTTTCTTGGAGTTTTGGGAAGGTTTAATGAAAATAAAAGCGGTTTAATCCTTTTGGTTGCGCTGGTTATTATAGGCCTTTCATTCTGGGGAATGACAAAAATACATGTGGATGCTCTATGGCTTGATGAGTTTGGCGATAGTGTCAAGACCAAACAAGATTATTATTATGTAGATCGCACAATGGGAGGTACAGGCAGTATCGATCTGGTGATAGATACCCGAAGGGATAACGGGGCCAAGTATCCTCAAATATTAAAGGCTGTCTGGGATATCCAGGAATATGCTCAAAAATCAGATATTGTGATGAAGACTTTTTCCATGGTGGATCTTGTTTGCGATGTGAATCGATCTATTCATAATGAAGACCCTGCTTATTTTAAAATACCGGACACCCAGTCAGGTATTGCTCAATTATTATTGCTTTATGAAGACTCGGGAGGTGAAGAGCTTGATGATATGGTGGATTTTTCATATCAAAAATTAAGATTAAATATCAGGATTAAAACAGTTAAAAGCACAATCTGGAAAGAATTTTCAAGAGATATTTCTGATTATGCTGAAAACAGATTGAATGGACTTGCTGATGTGAAGGTTACCGGAATTTCATATCTTACGGGCAAGGCCCTTGAATATATCAGCAGAACACAGATACAGGGTTTTTTACTGGCCTTTATTATCATTACGGTCATGTTTATTTTTGTTTTTCAATCTTTTAAACAAGGCGTTCTTTTGATGATCCCAAATTTGCTACCTATTATCATTACCCTTGGTATTATGGGGCATGCGGGTATTGAGTTAGATTATGTAACACTTCTTTTAGCCTGTATTGCAATTGGTATTGCCGTAGATGACACTATCCATTTTGCAACCCGTTTTCGTTTGGAATTTGAAAGACGGAAAAATTATAAAAAAGCCATGCATCAGACGCTGCAAAGTACAGGGAGAGCCATGTTGTCTACCTCTATTATTCTTATATCAGGATTTTTAGTTATGATTTTTTCTGTTATGGATTCCTTTGTGCATTTTGGTATTCTTACCTCATTTACTATTTTTCTGGCGCTTGTGGCCGACTATTTTGTTGCTCCGGCCATGATCATAAAACTGAAGTTGTTTGGTCCTGAAAATTAAGGTTGGTCTATTTTGTTATTGCCAAGATAAAATTATCAAAATTAATCATAAATAGTTATAAAAAAATTATATTTAAGAGTCTATTTATCAAAAGGAGTAAAAAATGAAAAAAATAGTTATTATGACTTTTTGCCTGATTTTTTTGGCCTTTAATGTGTGGGCATTGACCGGTCTTGAGATAATTGAAAAGATGGATTCTGTTGATATATCTGATGACAGCAAATCACAGCTATATATGAAGATTCATAAAAAAGGTAAAATAAGAGAGAGGAGAATAATATCCTTTATTAAAAAATATGGTGATGATGAAAAGCTGATAATGAAATTCCTTTCACCTGCTGACATAAAAGGCACAATGTATCTTCTGTGGCATTATGCAGAGATTTATAAAAATGCCGATATATGGATTTTTTTTCCTGAGAGTAATCTCGTGCGCAAGATATCGGCGGCCAAAAGGAAAAATCGTTTTATGGGCTCTGATTTCACTCATGAGGATATTGAAAAAAGAGAGGTTGATTATGATGAACACAAGTTTATTTCAGAAGAGGTTATTGACAATATTTTATGTTACAAAGTGGAATCCGTGCCGACAAAAGACGGGAATCGCGCAAGCCAGTATGGTAAATGGGTGACATGGGTGAGAAAGGATTATTTTCTCCCGATTAAGATACATTTTTATGATAAAAATTTTCAGCATATAAAAATCCTTGAATGTTCTGATTATGAAAAAGTTCAGGATATCTGGACAATAAAAAAGATGATTATGAGAGACCTTAGAAAAGATAGTTATACCGAATTGATTATAGAAGGAATATCCTATAATCTTGGGCTTAAGGATAGTCTTTTTGACAGGAGTAATCTCAAGAGATGAAATATGTTTTTTGTCTGTTTGTAAGCTTTTTTTTAATGATTTCCAATCCCTGTAAAGCAGAAGAAGACCCGTTTGCCCTTATGGAGCCAATGGAATCAAAAAGTGTGGTGAAATCGCCGATCCAGGGTCTTTTTTTGGGGGGGTATGTTGAATCATGGAATCATCTTGGTGTTAAAGATGAGTCCTCATGGCAGAAAAATGATCTTTTACTTCGTCTTAATCTAAATTATCAACAAAATAGTCTTATAAGGGGATTTTTTTCAATTGATCTTTTGGAGGATATTACACCTGATACAGAAATAAATCAGGGTTATGAGGAGGAAGAGACTGATGTTGAGATTCATGAAGCCTACCTTACCATCGATACCAACAGATTTGACTTGAGGATCGGAAAACAGATTATACGTTGGGGCACTGGCGATGAAATTAATCCAACTGATTTAATCAATCCGGAAGACATTGATGAGTATTTTGTCTTAGATAAAGAGGACAGAAAGATCGGTATTTTAATGGTTGACACCCTTTTTTATTCTGACATCGCCAGCCTTGAACTCGTATTTATCCCGCGCTACAAATCCGCAAAATTACCCCCTGGTTATTCAATATGGCAGGATACAGGGCAAAAGGAATTTATAGCATCGCTTGATAAAGGTGAAATTGTTATAGATGATGCGAAAAAACCTGATGCAAAATTCAAAAATTCCGAGGCAGGCGGAAGGATATTCGGGACCTGTCTTGGAGCAGATTTTTCTTTATCATATCTTTACGTGCATACAGATTTTCCTGTTTATAAAAAAAATTATATTGATATGTCAACAGGGACCTCGATTGTTCATATGTCCCCATTTTATTACCGTTATCATATGTTCGGAACTGCCTTTGCCAGAATTGTAGAGTATGGCACAATCCGTTTTGAGTGCGCTTATTTAAAGGGTAAACAATACGCATTGGATATGGGGTCTACTGAATTTATTAAGGATCGAGACGGTATTTCAAAGTATGATGAATGGCAGGCTGTGTTAGGAATTGATTACCTTTTTGGAGAAAATCTTTATATCAACATGCAGTATTATAGAACAGAAATTTTAAATTATGATCAATCTATTGCAAAAGAAAAAATTGATGATGGTTTTACCATTGAAATTAATAAATTATTTTTTGATGATGATTTAAAAATAGATATTGAGGCTTTTTATCATTTACCGGGGAAAAGTGTTATGATTCACCCGTACGTTGAATATAAAATTATTGAAGGACTTTTACTCAATTTAGGATATTATGCTTTTTTAGGGAAAAAAGATACCCTGCTTGGCCAGTTCAGGGATAATGATTTAATTGTAATAAGATTGAAATACAGTTTTTAATATTATTTTGACCGTTTTTTTAGCTCCAGCCTTTGGATATCATTTATTAAACTGCTTAATATTGAATCTGTCTGTAGGGACATGTTGATAAATTTAGCCCCGAAGTATTGAAATTTATCATCCTGAAAAATCCAGACAATTTTTCCATTGAGAAATAAAGGAGGATTATCCTTTATTTTTAAAACAAATTCAATAATATCTTCTTTATTGAATTTTTGTTTTGAATCAATTTTAAAGGTATAAAAACAGACACCGGAGATAGATATATCCTTAATCTTGATATTTTTCCCCATGACAGTAAGTTGAAGTTCCAGGCTCAACGGAAGCTCAACTCGTAAACCTTGTCTTTTATTATCATCATTCATGTCGGATATATCGGATTTTGAAACATTTATTATAAGTTTTGACTCTTGTTAATAATACTTATTCCTGTATTGTGCCTCCTTTTTGAACATCCTGTGAATAGCCTAATCTATCTTTTAAATCATCAGCGCAAACCACCATGTTCCTGCCCCCTTCTTTGGCTTTATAAAGCGCATCATCGCAGATTTTTAGATGTTCTTCAATCTCAATTTCAATATTGTTCATATTTGTGCTGACCCCGAAACTTGAAGTAATCTTTATTTCATTATCAAGGATTTTAAAGGGTTTATCAGTTATAATGCATCTTATCCTTTCAGCTATCATATATGCGGTATTAAGCCCTGCATTTGGAAGGATAATTGTAAATTCTTCACCGCCAAAACGTCCGACTATATCATAAGCTCTGCAAAATTCTTTTATCCTGACAGAAAATTCTTTTAAGACATCGTCTCCTGCCTGATGCCCATAAGTGTCGTTTACGTTTTTAAAATGATCAATATCAATCATAATCAAACCGTATGGCCTTTTATTTTTAACACTTCTTACTTTTTCTTCCTTAAGTCTTGCCATGAGCGCTGAACGATTATAAAGACCAGTAAGAAAGTCATGGTCAGCCTGATGTTTAAGCTTTTGCTGAAACGCAAGAAGGTCTGATTCAAGCTTCACAACCCGTTTACCGACTTCAAGTCTTAGCCTGAGTTCTTCATTATTAAAAGGTTTGCCAACAAAATCATCTGCACCGGCATTAAGGCCTGTAATAATATCAGATTGATTTACTTTCGCTGTCAGCATGATGATGTAAGTATACTGTTCTGTTTTAATACTGCGTATTTTTTTACAGACATTTACCCCTTCAAGTCCGGGCATAACCCAGTCAAGGAGAATGATATTAGGCTTTTTGGCATTGAACATTTTAATTGCCTCTAAGCCGTCCTTTGCAGCGATAATATTATATCCCCAGCTTGAGACTAATGATTCAATTTGAGCTCGTGCTACCCTGTCATCTTCTGCGATTAAAACGTTCATATTCTACTCAAATAAAATTTAATACAAAAACATGATTGCAGCATATATTAGTAAAAACATGGATTATAATACTTTTACTAATATATGCTGCTTAATAAAGGAAAGTTCCGCAGGCATATTTGATAATTTTTTTATAAGTTTATCTTATCTGGAACAAAAATTATTCATCAAGTAATTCTATAAAATCCTCATCATCATCCTCATCAAAATTATTATTTCCAATTGAATCTATATCATTTGCTATATTTTCCATATTTTCCTGAGAAATGCTTACAGTTGAATCAGTATCAATATCTTGTTCATCGTCATCATCTGCAATATCAAAAACCAGTTCATCCCCATCTTCTTCATCTTGTGGTTCTATTTTTTCTTCTATCTCATCTTCTATTGCAATACTGTCTGTAGATGATTCTTCGCTGTCTGTTAAAATAAGTTCCTGGCCTTCATCAAGTTCTATGACCATAGTTTCGTCAGTTTCAGACGCAGGGGGGGGAGAATCAACATTTTCATCTTCCTGCTCTTCAAATAGCAGTGTTTCTTCGTCGTCAGTTATTTCCTGCTCATTGGAACTTGTTTCGGTTTCTTCCATCTCTTCACTATAAACTAAAGTCTGGTCATCATCAATATTAAATTCTTCTTCAGAATTGATCGCTTCATCATCAATTGCAACTATTTCCTCTGATTCTGAGCTTGACATTTCGGATATTTCTGATGTTATTTCATCTTCAAATCCATCCTGGTCATATATTTCACTTATCCCTTCCTTGTTTTCAATATCCATACTTATTATATTTTCTGAGTCTTCTTCAATTGAGATTGTTTCCTGACCGGTTTTATCATCAATATCCAAAGTCCCTTCTATTTCTACTTCCTCAAAAGAGATATCTTCATTTTCCTGATTTGATGATATTTGACTTTCGTCTGATATAATGCTGTCTTGAGGTTCATCTATAATGTCTCCCAAATCCAGTGCAATGCCGTCATCATCATTCTGGTCAATTTCAATTGCTTCCATGGACGCAGAGGATTCTTCCGTATCTATCATAGCATCATCCAGCATATCGTCCATTGCATCCAATTGAATGCCATCATCGTTATCATCCATGTCTATGCTTAACTCTGTATCCGCAAAGGCTATCTCATCTCCAGTTTGTCCAACGGTATCTACCACAGCATCAGGTTCATTGGAATCCATTCCTTGATCCACAATTTCTTCAGTAGTCAACTTGTCTTCAAAAAAGGCAATTGGTCCTGGTATCTCATCAGTCCACCCAAGCTCAGCTTTAACAGCCTGCAAGTCATTTCCACACTTTTTACAATTATCAAGGTGGTCAAAACTGACGTAGTTACATTTTGGGCACCTCATACAGAGCCTCCTTTTTAAACAATGGTTGGTATTTTATTTGATGCCTTTTTACGAAACCATCTTATTTAAATTTTTTTAAAAAAAAGCTGGATAATATCCCTGCCATGCAAATTGCCGCAGTTTCCGTACGAAGGATATTATAAGATATTCTAAAGGGGATAAAACCTTTAGATTCTGCTTTTTTTTTTCCATTTTTTCAAAACCACCCGCAGGACCTATTAAAGCAACAGTATTTGATTTTTTATCTGCAAAACACGGGCCATCTATTGTCTTAATTAAAGGTTCGCATATTATTTTTATATCATATGAACTAAAATAATCAAACATCTCATTTATTTCTTTAAAAATTTTAATATCAGGTAATATGCCTTTGCATTGTTTTGCAGCTTCAATTGTTATCTTGCGCCATCTTAATATCTGTTTTTCTTTTGTATTAGATGATAATTTTGGGGAAGACCTTTGTGAATTAAAAAAAGCCAGGCCTGTTATCCCAATTTCTGTTGCCTTTTCAACTATCATATCCATTTTTTTTCGTTTACAGGCAGCAACAGCAAGCCATATATTTGGCGCCTCGGATTTTGGTGTAAAAAAAATATCTGTTTTAGCTAATTTAATTTGTTTTTCATGATATTCTTGTATTATCGCTATTATCTCTTTCCCGAAAGCGTCAAATAATAAGACGGAATCGCCAAAATTCATCCTTAGAACATGTTTAATATGGTGGCTTTGTCCTTTATCAAGAAAGAATATTTTTTTGTCAAGTTCTATTTTGGGTATAAAAAAACGTCGAAGTTCTTTCATGTCAATTTAATAATCAAAAATAATTAATATATGAATTTATAATTTGTTTTTCAAAAAAGATATATAAAATTGTGGCAATGGAAATAAAAGGCCCGAATGGAATTTGTTTCGAGCTGTCTTCTTTGCTGAACATTAAATAAGTTGCCCCTATTATGGATCCTAAAAATGAGCTTGCAATAATAATAAAAATAATTGACCGCCATCCTAAAAAAGCTCCTATCATTGCCAAAAGTTTAACGTCCCCCATCCCCATCCCTTCTTTGTTTCTGATTAATTGATAGATCAGGGCAATACTTAAAAGCGATCCTCCTCCTAATGCTATCCCAAGCAGTGAGTCAAGCCAGTTTAAATTTAATATAAAAACAGAGGATAAAAATCCAATAACTATACCGGGAAGTGATATCGCATCCGGAATAATATAAAAATCCATATCTATCCAGGCAACTACAATCAAGGAGGCTATTAAGATAAAATATATTAGACATGCAGGGGTCGGCCCGTAAAGTTTGAAGAGTGATACAAAAATAAGACCGGTAATTAGTTCAATAAATGGATAGCGAAATGATATTTTATTGTGACAGTAGCGACATTTACCTCTGAGCAATATATATCCGAACAAAGGGATATTAGTATACCATTTAATCGTCGTTTTGCAGAAAGGGCAATGAGAAGAAGGGGTTATTAAAGAAAGGCCGCGTGGTAAACGGTATATGCAGACATTTAAAAAACTGCCGATTGCAGCGCCTAAGATAAAAATAACCCCGGCAAATGGTATGTCCATTAATCAGTCGCCTTTATCATCAATTTTTCTTAATGCAAGGCCCACACAAACCCCCATGGATGGTCCGATATAGTTAAGATATTCCTTGTCAAATTTGTTCGGATCATAGGAAATTTTTGCCCATGGATTAAATTTAAAGGTCGGTATCCCAATGCTCTCAGCAAAAAATTTATCAATGTCTTTCATTTGAGCTAGCCCACCGCTTATATATATTTTATCAATATTCTTTCCGCTGCTGGATTGGTAAAATTCAAATATTCTAAAGATTTCACCTGCCAATTCTTCGGTTACACTGACAATAGTAGAGGTTATTTTCTCTATGTCAGCGCCTTCAACAATAGAACCCCTTTTAAGTTTTTCAATTTGATTTTTTTCCAGTTCAAATTGATCATGGATAGCCATGTCATAATTATGGCCCCCAAATTCCATGTCTCTGGTAAATGCTGTTGTCCCTCCTTCAAGTATATTGATATTTGTCATACTTGACCCAATGTTCAAAAGAGCGATGACTTCTTCTTTTTCTTCTTTTATTTTCTCTTCTTGTATATTGTAGATGAATTCATAACTGTTACCAATGGAAAAAGCATCTATGTCAATAACAACAGGGCTTAATCCGGCAAGGGTAAAAAGATTAACATACTGTTCGATAATTTCTTTTTTAATTGCAACAATCAAAAGATCAAGCGTATTTTCTTCTTTGGAAGAAGAAATTATATGATAATCAAGGTTTACTTCGTTTATATTAACCGGGATATATTGCTCGGATTCAAATTTAATATTTTTGGATAGATCTTCCTCGGATTGATATCCCACCTGAATTTTTTTTATAATTACAGGACTTCCTGAAATCGCAGTGATAATTTTTTTTCCCTTAATCTTTTGATTTTTTAAAAGTTTTTTTATTGCTTCTGCTATAGGTTCGGGGTTTTCTATCTCTCTTCCGGACATGCAGCCTTCAGGCATTGGAACCGTGCCAATCGCTACGAGTTCCAATTTTTTCTTTTTAGGCCTTAAAGATAAAAACTTTATAGCATTAGAACCTAAATCTACTGCCAATGTTGGTTGATTAAGATTTAGCATATTCCCCCCTCGCTTTTATAATTTAATTTTTAGAGGTTAATGTAACTATACGTTCATTTGTTTCCTTAAGTCTTGAAACAATTGTTGTGATTAATTCTCCTGCAATTTCAGGATAATTTACCAGTGTCTCTTTTAATTTATTTCCAGGGAAAACCCTGACAATACTTTTGCCTTTTGATTTTATTGTAGCTGTCCTTGGTTGTTCTAAAAGTCCTGCCATTTCACCAAAATATTCTCCTGGTTTTGTTATCTCACCTAATATTTTATCATCCTTACTTACCACAAGGCAACCTTGTATTAATTTATAAAAATTATTATCTTTATTCCCATCCATAATAACTAAATCGCCATCTTCAAAGGTCTTCTCGTCCGGATTTAATAAATATGCCGGCAGGGTTTCTTTTTGCATGACTGTTCTTTTCAGGACTTCCTCAACTGTCATCTCGCCGTTTTTAGCTTTCCTTAGAGCATCCTGCCTTAATGTAAGCATCCCTTCTTTTAAGGCAATCTTTCGCAGTTGCGATTCTGGCACGTTTGATGTAATAGCTTCGGCAATTGGCTCGGTAACTTCCATTACTTCAAAAACACCTATTCGTCCTTTAAGCCCGCCGCCACTACACTTTTCACACCCAGCGCCCTGATAAAGTTTTAATGTTTTAAATTCTTCTCTGTGAAAACCCGCCTCTGTTAAAACCTTTGGGCTTATTTTTTTTAGCGGTTCCTTGCAATTCGAACAAATTTTACGGCCAAGCCGCTGAGCCATTATAAGTGTTACTGAAGAAGCCACCATATAAGGTGGAATTCCAATATCAATCAACCTGCTTATGGTTGAAACACAATCATTGGTATGCAGAGTACTGAATACCAAATGGCCTGTCATGGCAGCTTTTATGGCGATTTCAGCTGTCCCGTGGTCACGAATTTCACCAACCATTATTATATCAGGGTCCTGGCGCAGAAACGATTTCAGGGCAGCGGCAAATGTCATGCCTACTTCATCTCTAACATTGACCTGATTTATCCCCTTAAAATTAAATTCAACCGGATCTTCAGCAGTCAGAATTTTAACATCAATTGTATTAAGAGAATTCAATGCTGAATAAAGAGTGGTCGTTTTGCCGCTTCCGGTAGGCCCTGTTACAAGTATTAATCCATACGGACGCCTGATGGCCCTTAAAAATTTTTCATAATCCTGAGGAGCAAAACCTATTTTTGTAAGGTCTACATTTAATGCTGATTTGTCTAAAATCCTCATTACTATGGATTCGCCAAAAAGAGTAGGCAAGGTGGATACTCTGAAATCAATATCCTTTCCTTTGCCGAGTTTTAGCTTGATCCTGCCATCCTGAGGTATTCTTCGTTCAGTTATATTAAGGGTTGCCAATATCTTGATTCTGGAAATCATGGCGCTCCTGAGATTCATGGGGAGATTCATGGATCTGTATAATGTGCCGTCTTTGCGATAGCGCACATAAAATGCCTTTTCAAAAGGTTCGATATGTATATCGCTGGCACCCTCATTAATAGCCTTGAAAAAAATTGAGTTGACAAGTTTAATGATTGGGGCATCAGAAGCTGAGAACTGGTCATCTTGCTCATCTTCGGTAATGGCTTCAAATCCCATGGTTTCAGCTGCTTCTGAAACGAGTGAACCAAGATCATCCACAACCTCGGTTGCCTGTTCGGATGAGTCCTTATCATTTTCAGCGTCAATACCGAGGAGTTGATTATATTTTTCATCAGGGATATCGTAATATTTTTTAAAGGCATTGACTATCTGTGTAAGAGGAGCAGCTGCCGCCTTTATAGCCATGTTTGTAACCATCTGTATCCTGTCAATGGCAGCAGTGTATAAAGGATCAACCATGGCGACAAGGAGTGTGTTGCCCTCCATCTCTACCGTGATAGCCATGTATTTTTCAGCTTCATTAAGGGGAAGCATTTTTATTAATTTTGGATCAATCTCCCTGCCATCAATGGCAACTGTGGGATAATTTTGTCTTAAAAGGATTTCAGGGATGTCATTTTCATCAATGGCCCCTGTTCTTATTAAGGCGACACTCAAAAGCCCCCCGTTTTGTTTTACATATTTTTTTGCTCCCTCTAATTGGATTGGAACGATTTGTCCTTGTTTTTTAAGTAGTTCTCCTATCCTGAGTGATGATTCACCACTGTCATCTTTAAGGGTTTTTTGAAAACTTGATTTTCTTAATGTTTTTTGGGGCATGGCCATTAACTTATAACCTCAATAATTGTATAAAAAGCCTCTGCAATTTTATTCATAATCCATTCATAATTCATGCCAAGCTAATAGATTATGGATATAGATGATTTAAAAAAACATGCTGCTGCCTGAAATTTTTATTTATTTTTTAACATGCAGATGGCAAATAATCCAGCCAATAGCTTAAAAATATTTTCAAGTATCCTGTTTTTCATCTTGGATAAAATCACATTCTTTATTGGGGCACGCAAGGTGTGCCTCGCTGCTGCCCACATTTTTTTTAACAAGATATGGAAAACCACATTCAGGACATGATTTTGAAACTGGTTGAAATGCGGACGTGCTCCTGCATTTTGGATAACGGCTGCAACCATAAAAAACAGAACCCCTTTTGCCGCCTCGTTCAACAAGCTCACCATCGCAGCCTTCTTTGTGGCATCTAACCCCGGTTGAAAAAGGTTTTGCGTTTTTACAGGCAGGATATTTTTCACAGGATAAAAAGCGGTTTCCAGCCCTTGCATATTTG
>DAOWOC010000224.1 GCA_030642225.1 Deltaproteobacteria bacterium | reverse complement strand
CTTTCTATGCCAGACCATTTATATGCCATGGCCGTTGTGGAACCGACCTCTTTATTGGTGACCGTGCCTTCACCAATAACAATATTTTTAAAACCTCTTTCCTTAAGCAGACAGAGCAGGCTTTCCATTATCGCAGAAGTTGTAACCACCCCAAAAGGCGGCAATTTTTTTGTGCCTCCCCATACGCCATTCGGTTTAATCAGGATATTATCATCCGGCTTTAACCCCTTAAGGCCATTACATAAATCAATAGCTCTTGCAAGAGCGGCATTACCATCATATTTTACAAGCCCTACATCCATAATAAACCCTCTCAATATTGATAATTTTTCACAAGACCGTCAAGGTTACATAATATGACAAAAAATAATAAAATATATACACTATTGCAAGCATGTTTTTTTATTAGATGGGTTGATCGTAGCGCTATACCTCTTCACGATTTTTGCCTTCTCCAAATCTTCAATGGTTGTTACAGGTTTTTTTACACAAGAAAAAAATCCGAATAATTATTTTGAATGGCAAAGGCTGCTTGCTGTTCATTTTAAAAACAGGAGGAAAAAAATTAATAGATTACAATGCAAATTTTACAGGACAGTATGAGTATCTCACTCATACTGTCACAGAGGGTTTCATAAAACGTAATACTGGTCATTGATATGGTGGCCACCATATATTAATATTAATTTATATTGATTATTAACATAATTATCATTTTGGGAGGTTGTGATGAAAAAAATAATCTTGTTTCTTTGGTGTTTAATATCAGGTCTGTTAATCAGTCCCTTGTTTGCAGCTGATGTTATTGTATTCGGTCCACATCAATACACGCGGACCCATGGCGCATCTGATATTTTTAATAATACCTTCACTGCTGCCCAGGGAAGCGCTTTAATTATTATTGAAAATGGGGATAATAATGATAGGTGCAGGGTCAGCAGCGCAGAGGTGATTATCAAATGGCGATACTCTGATTAAACCGGATATTATGATTTATGGCACTGTTATAAGTGAATCAGGAGATGAGACAGGTGTTGTAATAAATGGTGTCCCGGCTATGGTAGATAATAACAGGTTTGTGGCCAATCATATTTTCCTGTCAGAAGGGGAAAATGTAATTACAGCAGTTGCAACAGATACAGAAGGCAATACAACCCAGGCAGTAATAAATGTTTATAACGGGATACCAACTGATTATATCAGTTTAACAACAGATACTGAATCAGGTATCTCTCCCCTTGAAGTAACACTAATGGTAGAAGGTTCATTTAACTTCACACAATCCTCACTTATTGACACCGGGCCCGGGGCAGTTGAGATTATAGAAAGCACTGCTGAAACATACAAGATAAGAATGACAACAACAGGCCTTTATCTTTTTACAGTGGAAATTACAAATGGGCTGGGAGACACATATACAGATACTATAGGCATCCTTGTCCTTGATGTGGCGGAAATAGATGCATTACTAAGGGCAAAATGGGAAGGTATGCGTCAGGCATTAACTCAGGGTAACATAGAGGAGGTATTAGATTTTTTTGACAGCACAACCCAAAATGCCTATGGAAATTTTTTTACAGCCAACCCTCAACTTCTTGGTGAAATGTCCCAATCACTTAATGATATCCGGTTCATCAATATAATGAAAAATTCAGTGGAATATGACATCAGGGCAATTAAAAATGGAAAAGAATATTCTTTTTATCTTTTGTTTGTAAAAGATGAAAATGGGCTATGGAAGATCAAATCTTTTTAAATTTTAAAACAGATAAGGGAGAAATCATGCAAACAAGACATATCACCTGCCTGTTTATAATATTGCTGGTATTTTGTTTTTCAGGATGTGCCCAATATGCCAAAAAGACATTCCGGGGCAAGCTTATAGACGCAGATACCTTAAAGCCCATTGAAGGGGCTGTTGTGGTTGCTGCCTGGTATAAAGCAAGGCCTACTCCAGCCGGGGATAGTACTTATTTTAAATATGCCAAAGAGACCCTGACAGATAAAGATGGTGAATGGTCAATAACAGGCCATGCAGGGTATCAGGGTAAATCAGAGCTGCATGAACTGTTTTTAGGTCTTACCATAGGGGTGATGAGAAAACCGTCCATGATTTACTATAAGCCTGGGTATACCAGAGAAGTGCCTGGAGGATTTGCAGCATACGCATATATTGATAAGGAAAAGAATCTGGAAGGCATTATTTTAATACATATGGGAGAGACATGGGATGATGTTAGGGCATATAGCCATAAATACAGGGGTAGAAATATACCTTTTATCCCTGTAAAAGACCCTGATGAAAAATTAAAAAATCTTGAATTTTCCTTTAAATACCCTGAAAATGTAAGAACAATCTGGCGCAAGACTGAATATACAGAGGCAGATTATGTTGTTAGAGGTTTAATAAAGGCAAAGACAAGGGAGGAGAGGTTGGATGCCATGGGGGAATTAAGAATCTTTGGACCCATAGCATTTAAAATATATAATGAAGAACGTGTGAGATTAGGATTAAAACCATGCAGGGAGGATTAAAGGGAAATGATATTTAAAAATTTTATTCTAAAAATTTTATTTTTTCAAATAATTATCTTTATATTTACTTATCATTGTTATGCTCTTGAAAAGAATACCCATTTCCATATAAATCGCTTTATAGCAAAAATAACAAAAAATGAGTCAACAGGCGTTTTTTCATTAAATGATTACCTTTTAAATCAATTAGGATTTCAGGAAGGGATAAAAAAAATTGTTCATAACGATGATATTAAAATTAAAGTTGATACAAACGGTGATGGTAAAAAAGAAATCCTTCCACAAACTATTCAAAATTGGCTTGGCTACGGAGGGATAAAAGAAGACAGCCTCTTTCCTAAGATACGTGTTTTCAACCATTTTCATGATCCATTAAAACCATGGGATATAGCAGGTCTTAAAAATTCCATATTGGGCAAATCATCAATCATATGGGCACAGACCAATCAATTTTGGGATCATTATTCATGGAATGATATCAGAACATATTATTATCTTGCACTTTGTGAAACAGATAAGGACAAAAAGGAGGATTATTTTGCCAGGACATTCAGGGGACTGGGCCAGCAGATGCATTTGATTGAGGATGCCTCTGTGCCGCTCCATGTCAGGGATGATGCACATTTATTATATAACTATGAAAAATATGTGGAAAAATTTAGAGAT
>DAOWOC010000142.1 GCA_030642225.1 Deltaproteobacteria bacterium | reverse complement strand
ATCGCAGGGATATGTGGTATTGACCCACAGGATTTTATACTCCTTTGTTCAACATCAGGAACAACCGGTGAACCCTCACCATACTTTTTTACTGAAGCAGACCTTGAGGCCTCGGCTCAGGGATTCAGCAGAGCGTTATGGATGCTTTCAAACGGGAATATAGAAGAGATCAAAAGTCTCAAAGCGATACAAGGCTTTGCCCTTTCAATGGTCGGGGCAGGTGTTCCGGCTATTGAAACATTTATAAGACTTGGCGTGCCGGTTATTCCGGTTGGCGCTGAAGGTGGCACAGAGCGTATTTTTTATTTCGCTGAAAAGCTTGGCGGGAATCTTCTCTTTTGTACCCCTTCTCTTGCTGAACACATGCTGGACGTAAATCCGGAACGGGTAAAAAACCTCGGGTTAAAAAGGATAATGTGCGGCGCTGAACCGGGTGCTGGGATACCTGAAGTAAGAAAGAAAATTCAGGATGGATTTAATTGTCCTTTGTGTGATGCAATGGGACTTATATGGGGGCTGATGTGGATATCATGTGATGAAGATGAATACTCGGGCATGCATCACCTTTCAGATGACATGCACCTGGTTGAACTTATTGACCCTGATACACAGGAACATATACCATTTGAAAATGGCGCAATCGGCCAGGTTGTATTAACCCCGCTCGTTGGCAGCATGCCTCCCATACGCACCTCATCCGGCGATATAATCCAGGTATTTACAGAACCATGTAAATGTGGAGGCCCGGGCTGGCGAATGAAAATTGTGGGGAGAGCTGACGATATGCTCAAGGTAAAAGGCGTTGTTGTTTACCCTGCAGCGATTGACGGGGTTATAACAGGATTTGTACCAAGAGTAACCGGTGAATTCAGGATCATCTTAAACGAACCACCTCCAAGAGTAACTCCGCCATTGCAACTAAAGGTTGAATACGGGGAACAGGTTAAAGAAAATGAACTCCCCGCGCTTGCAAAAGAGATTGAAGTAGAGATGCACCACAAACTCAAAATACGCCCGGCAATTGAATGGATACCGCCAATGTCTCTTGAACGCTCTACTTACAAGACACGCTTTATTGAAAAGGCATATGAGGATAAAAGCTGAAAAATCTTTTGAAATTATATTTGAAAAATGTTCAATTTCCTCTCTCCCTTTTCCTCAAAGGGAGAGAGGAAATACATACATTCCAATCACAAAAGAATCATAAATTATCAATATCACGTAAGTTAAAAACATATTGAAATGGCTCTTTTACACGCGATTTTCCTGTTACCAAACCCTTGAAATCAACATTAAATACATCATCAAATGGTATTTGGGCCTTTATATTAAGATCAAGGGGAAGTCGAAGCCTTTTTTTCAAATGAAACGAAACATCCTGCCTGATTCTAACAGGCATCATGGTTTTTATGTGAATCCGACCCTTCCATGGGATGATGGCCTTATATAATAAATCCCCTTTAAGTGGAACCTTAAAATCCCAGATATTTAAAAAGCTTATACTTACCTTTATTCCATCAACCGGCAATTTAACATCCAATGGAATTTGTGTATCAATATATACATCCTGAGCAATTGAGGCTGAAAAAACAGCATCTATCGGGATGGTAAAATCATTGTCAATAAATAACTCTGCATCCTGATTTATGGAAAATTTTTTTTCAACAATTTGTGTAAGTCTGGCTGATAAACTCTGGTCAACAAGCGATTCCCCCATTATTTCAGCAGGGATCGAGACTGTAATCTCCTTGTCATTACTATATGCAGCATGTTCCTGAGAACTGTGATAAAGATAATAAAATGTATTAAATGATATGACAAACACTATAATAGCAACAAAAAAAACAACCGTTAAGATAAGGGCAATCCTGAATAATTTCTTTTTATAAAAAAATTTATTCAGCAACCCTTTAAAATTATCTGATTTTTCACCTTGCTGCATAAGAATCCGCCGAACTATTAAATATTGATATTACAATACCAATTTAATCCACAGTTATATCACCTGTTTTTGTTATACTTAACCGCAGATGAACATTACTGGTAACCTTTCCGATAACACGCGCCCTGCAGTTAATAAGCTCTGGAAAACTAATATTAAAGATGTCATCTATAGGGAATTTAGTTTTAATATTCATTTTTATAGGCACAGAAAGCTCTTTTTTAAGATGAGCGCTAACATCCTGTTTTATATGTATTTTAGCATCTGCCTTAATATGCACAGGACATTTAAATGGGATTGATGTCTTCACTGGGAACGTACCTTTTAACGGAACACTCAACGTAATCCCCATAAATTTAACCTGCACATTTACATCGTTTAATGGCAGTTCAATCTCGAACGGCACATCAGCTTCCACATAAAATGTCTGATCAATAGGTACTGTAAAATGCTGGTCAATAGGTACTGTAAAATCTTCATCAATAAACACTGTTATAGTATCATTGATCGGAAGCACAACATCGAGCACCCTTGAAAGTCTGACTGGTATTTTCTCATCTATTGCCACTTCAATTGGTATAAATTCCGGCACGCTTCCTGATACCTGTTTTTCAATATGATAAACCTTTACAATATCCGGTGTATTTTCATAGAAATACATAAAAACAAAATATGAAATTAAAACCAGTATAAAAATAAATAAAAAGGTTAAAAAAAGACCTTTTATCGCAAAAAGAATCAATCTTCTGTTAATATAAGGTATTCGCATATTTAATTATGCTTCCTCTATAAAAATTCATTGATTTTTATTGGCTTAAAGATTATTTAATTTTAGTATTTCCTGTTTTTAGATTATCAAAAAATATTTAAAGGGATCAGCTTGTTGTAATTACAAAAACAGGTAATATGAGGATCATATTCATCTTCAACAGCAAAGTTTGATAGATTAAATACAAAAAAACAGAAGTCTATTTATTATTATATCTAAACAAGTTATTTTGTTACAATTTTCAGATTAATTATCAGATTCAATAAATATAATAAAAAGATTAATTCAAATAATCAACCCATGACCATTTAATATTATCATTTTTCTGGCTATAAATAAGATTTCCCTGTTCAAGCGCAAATTGCACAGTGCTCTTCAACTGGGTAGAAGAATGTTTTGTCATGCCGTCAATCCGTTTAACCAAACTATTTATTGCATCTTTATCAGACAGGATATCTCCATTCAATGACCATGATCCATATTCTTCAACAAGGTTATTCATCATCATATCATATGAAGCCACTGTATGATTCAACCTGATAATCTGCCAGGCATCATCCTTGTTTGCAGTTCCGGCTTCCATCTCTTCTTCAACACCAGCAAGCCAGTCATCAAATTTCTTTTCCCAGGCATTGGCTATTTCATCAAGCCTTTCAGCCTTTACAGATGATGTCTGAACAATTGCACAGTTTGCATGATACTGCGACCAGTCCCTTGTTAATATATCAAGATCATATTTTTCATTTTCATCCATAACTTCTGTCCCGGGAAATGGAGCAAGAAGATGATAACCGTAAACAGCACCAAGATCCTTAAGCTTGTTGGCAAAAGAGACAGTATTCTCAAGGCTTTGGGAAGATTCACCAGGAAGTCCAAGTATAAAAGATGTATGCGGAAGCATTCCGGCTTCCTTGCATATCTTTACAGCATCAACAACCTGATCAAGCGTAATCCCTTTTTTTATTATCTTTAATATCTCAGGGTCCCCGGTCTCAACCCCAAAACTTACTGCCTGGCATCCGGCATCCTTCATCTTTATCAGGACTTCCCTTGATATTGTATCAACCCTTGCGAATGAACTCCACTTTACCTTTAATCCCCGCCTTTTTATTTCATCACACACAGCTCCGCAATGTTTTTTCCTGGCAGTAAAAAGGTCATCTGCAATATTAATCTGTGGAAAATTTAATGTGTTTAAATATTCAAGCTCATCAACAACCTTTATTGGATCCCGATACCTGACCTTAGCTCCGACCATCTTCCTGCCAACACAAAATATGCAGTTAAAAGGGCAGCCACGGCTGGTTGTCATGCTTATGGACATACCAAGTGCCCTGTACCGGCCAAGCGGCAACAGATGTCTTGCAGGGGTTGGCAATGTATCTATATCAGGTATAAGCTTCTTTTCATTATTAAATATTATTTCTCCGGATACCCTGTAAACAAGCCCGTCAATACCACTGAAATCCTGTTTTTTTTCAACGGCATCAACCAGTTCAACAAAACTCTCTTCACCTTCACCCCTTACAATAAGATCAAGTTCAGGGAAAAATTCCATGGTCTCTTGGGCATTAAAAGTAACATGCGGACCGCCCATTATAGTAAAAACATCCGGCGCAAGTTCTTTAATATCCTTTATGACTTTAATCGCATTATCAAAGGACATGGTAACAGATGTGGCCCCTGCAATATCAGGCTGAAATTTTTTCAATAGCAAAGAAAGCATTTTTTTGCTATAAGGGT
>DAOWOC010000079.1 GCA_030642225.1 Deltaproteobacteria bacterium | reverse complement strand
TCTGTCTTTTTTAATTTATCATACAATAATTGATTTTCTTTTTTTTCTGATTGTATTTTGCCATGCTCTGTTTTGGTTTTATCAAGCAGACCACGGGTTTCATTTAATGTGGTTTTGAGCATGAGGTTTTCCTTTTTTAGTTTCCGCGATCTATCCCTTCCCTCTTTTATCCGTTTAGTCAGTTCCAGATTTGATGTTTTTTGCAAATCAAGTTTGCGTCTTGAAATTATAACCTCTCTTAAATTGGCATGGCACAGCATGTGGACATCACCGAATATATTTTCAATGGTTTTTAGTGAAAGGTCATCTCTTGTTGCTGCGACATAAAAGATTTCGTCTATTTCCCCTGTTTGTAAGGCTTTATTCCATTCGTCAATAAACTTGTCTTCATTTAGTTTTGCGAATTTATTTATAGCATTCAGATACTTGTGCCTGAGATAGTTTTCTGTTTTAATAGAAATAAAGTTTTCGTCATTAAGATGTTCCATGATAACCGTGTGAATTTGATGTGGTTTTAATTTTTTGATCTGATATTCGGCTCTTTTAAGAATTTTTTTATGTTCATCTATGGAAAGGCATGCGCCAATAACCGGGCATTTTAAATTGTTATAAATTTCCCAGATATGTCTGAGCCTGGAAGATGCTTCTTGTTTACTGATATCTAACTTTATATTTTTTAAAATATTCATAATAACACTCCTCATTTATATTTTTAAAAATGTAATTATGTGTTGTAGAAATATTAAAATTAAGACTGCCTAAATTAATTTGGTAATCCAAACTATATATGGAGAACAAAATTTATGTCAAGCTTTTTTTTTATCCTATGAAAATGCTTGACGGTTTCTTCGAATTTGCGTAATCTAACCTAATTTTATTTAATTGATAAAAAAAAATAGAGAAATAAAAAATGTCAAAAATAAAGAACCTCAGTGCCAGCATGGAAGACTATCTTGAAGCAATATTTCATATAGTTGCCAGCAAGCAGGCCGCAAGGGCTAAGGATATCGCAAAACATCTTGATGTTAATAATTCTTCAGTGACCGGGGCATTGCGCGTCCTGTCTGAAAAAGGTTATATCAATTATGCGCCTTATGATCTTATTACCCTGACAGAAAAAGGTAATAAGCTTGCCAAAGATATTGTCAGACGTCATGAAGTTCTTCGGGATTTTTTTGTTAAACTTCTTGCTATTGATGAAGACGAGGCTGAGGAAACAGCCTGTAAAATGGAACACGTTGTTTCACACAATATCTTAGACCGCATGATCCGTTTTGTGGAATTTGTTGAGATTTGTCCGCGTGGCGGAGATGAATGGATAAAGGGTTTTCAGAAATTTTGCAACCAGGGAACAACCTTCCCAAATTGTGGAACATCAATAACCATGTGTCTTGAAGATCTGGAAAAAAGGCAAAAAAAGCTTACAGATAAGCCTCAACCCCTTGTTGTTCTTAAAAAGCTTTATATTGGTCAAAGGGCAAAACTGATTAAGGTTAAAGGAAAAGAAGGCATCAGTAAACGCTTCTCAGAACTTAATATAACCCCAGGGAGTATTATTGAAGTGGAGGCAATATCCCCTGAAAACAGATCTGTTGATATCAAGGTTAGAGGCTATCATCTTTCCCTGAACCGGGATGAGACGTCCAGGATTATGGTACAAATAATTTAAATTGGCTATTAATCTTTGTGTCTACAGATTGCTTTATTCCCACAGCCACTGCACGTGCAAATGTATTCCCCACTAAGTTCCTGGCAGCTTTTTATTTTTACAGATTTATATATTCGCCTTATGATATACAGGATTGCCCCCCCGGGAATCAGAAGAATAATTATTGTTTCCATGGGTTTACCGTTATATTTTTAAACGCTATTTGCGTTATTTTTTATTATTCAGAGATCTTGGCTCTCATCCTTATGCACGGATGAGAGCCAAGCATGTTTCCTTGCAAAGGAAAACTTTACTATTTCATGTCAATGGCCTGCACCCAGATGACAGCATCCTGGGAGAGTTCCTTGCCATTGTGTGTTAGATCCCCGCCGCCAGCGCCAAGGGCAGCAAACCCCCACCATCCTGACTTGGGAATGCCGAATGTAAACACGCCATTTTTGTCAGTCTTAATCGTTTGTGTAATCATGGCATCATGGGGCGCTTTTACCTTGGCCTTTGTAACAAAGGCATTTCCTTTGACATCATGGTTCAGATATTCAACTTCAACCTCAGCATCAGGCACTGGTTTGCCTTTGCAGGTTACAACACCCCGAAAGACGTTTCCTGTCCACAGCGCATAAGGTTTATCCAGGGGAATAATCTCAACCGGCAAGGGATCGCCTACCGCAGCATCCCAGTCCGTGGGTGCGCCGGCTACGTTGAATATGACTTTTGTACAATGCTGGATATAAACATCTTCTGAGCCTTCATAGTAGGGTGCTGGTACAAAATAGAAAATATGATCGCCCATGCCCTTTAGTTTTACCTTGGCCTCATATGACTTTCCGCTGTTTGTCAGACTGGTAAAGGTAATGGGTTTTATCTTGTCGAGAAGGTCCTTTTTCTTTCCCTTGTGCATCTCACCAAAGGCTATAGGCGAGTGGATATGGCCATTTTGATCTTTTCCGATATCCATGGTATGACCAGCCTCAAAAGGATGGGTAAAGACAAGCTTAAGGGTGAGTTTTTTTGATTTTGGAACACTGTCCGGACTATAAATCATCTGGAAATGAGCATCAGCCGGGGCGCTTAGGCTAAAAGCAAGAAGTAAAGAGATTAATAATACCATTTTTTTCATTTTTTATCCTCCATTTTTTTCATTTTTTATCCATTAATAATTTGTCAATCCCTGAATTTTTATTCTTTAATTTCTGAGCTTGGCACCTTTAAAATCGGTATATTTTTTTTCATGATTTTTTGTCTCCCTTTGGGATAATTAAGTAGTTAAATGGTTTACTATGATTCAACCCATTGATCACTCAATTTTCATAGCCGCAGGTCTTCCTCCCATGAAATAAATAGCGGTTAGAATCGTGAATATGAATATTGATAAAAAGATCATAACCTGTATTGCCGTTAGACCCAGTATCTGTCCACCCTGGAAAACGATTATAGCTATGATAAATCCAAGTATAATTGGATAAATGGTCGCAAAGAGCATCCATCTAGTGCTTTTAGTTTCGACCCTGATCATGATTAATGTCGCGATGCAGGGAGGAAAGAGTGCCACAAACAACATTAGGGCAAGGGCATGCAGGGGAGTCCATGTCTCTGATGTATCCTCTTCCATTGATTTAGCAAGAGTCTCTCCTGATGTCACATTTCCCACGCTGTAAATAGTCCCCAGGGTAGCGATCAGATTTTCCTTGGCCGCGAAAGAGCTGGCAAGGGCGATGTTGGTCTTCCAGTCGAATCCTGCAAACTTGGTGACCGGTTCAATAAAACGTCCGAAACGGCCGGCAAAACTTACGTATACCACTTCTTTGCGCCGGATGATGCTGAGTCTTTTTAATTTTTTATCTAATTTCTTATATGCCCCATAAATCTTTTTTGCCTGTTTGTCTTTTTTGCCATCTATCCCTTTTCCTCTGTTTACTATCTTAAAGAATTCAGGGTTTTCCTTATTAAATTTTTCCTTTAGCGCATTTTTATTTTTTGTGCTCATCCTTTGCTTCTTGTAGCGGTCCCAGTATTGTCCAAATTCTTTTAATCCGGAGCCGATGAGTAGTTTTGCATAGGGGTTGTCCTCACCTGTTTTTTCAATAAACATTTCCGTGAATTTATTTGCCTCGCCATCATAGTATGCGATTTTTTCATTACTAATGCCCGGAAAGGTTATAAATACCCAGACGACTATGGCCACAGCAATAATGATCGTTATGACTTTTTTTACAAAAAGCCAGGTTCGTTCAATGGCTCTTCGAACCACGCCGGTGATGGTAGGTAGATGATAGGGAGGCATTTCAAGAATAAAGGGTTCGCTTTCCTCGCGTTTAAGTATTGTGAGATTCATTACACTCGCTACGATAAGAGCTATGCATAAGGTAATCAAGGACATGAACCACAGCATAATTGCCTGGTGATTTTTAAAAAATATACTGACCAAAAGAATATAAAGAGGTACCTTGGCCATGCAGTTCATCAATGGAATGATCATGATGGTTGTTATCCTGGCCTTTTGGTCCTTCATGGCACGGGTGGCCATAACGCCAGGTATTGCACATCCGCCCATCACAACCCCGCCAAGGATCATCGGAAGGGTGGATTGTCCGTGCAAACCAAATGCCCTTAAAGCGCGGTCCATTATAAAGGCTATCCTGGCCATATAGCCACTGTCTTCAAGGATGGCTATCAATAAAAATAGTATAAGGAAGATGGGCAGATAATTCATTATGGCAAAAACGCCGTCAACAATACCGCTTAAAAGGAGAGAGCGGATAAGTCCCTCTGCAGGAAGAAGGTTAGCAATAACATCCCTGAGCATTGCCCAGTATTTCCATGCCCAGGGAGTAATATATTCGCCTCCAATCTTCATGGTAAGGTAGTAAAGCAAAAAAAGAATCCCTGCGAGAAAAATGGGGCCTGTAACCCTGTTGCAAACAATCCGGTCAATCCTGTCTGTAAGAGTCTGCTCTTCTTCTTTTTCCCGTTTGACGCAGCGTCCTACAATTCCCCCGGCAATCTCATAACGTCTGATCGCAATGGCTTGCTCAGCTGTCTGTTTTTGTTCAGTTTGGAACAATTCCCGTTCCCTGGTGACATTGCCCAGGATATTTTCTTTATTTTTAGCATGTTTACGTACCAGCCTCTGGGCTTCGGCATCGTTTTCCATAAGTTTAAGGGCAAGCCATCGCATGGGATAATGCGTAGATATGACCATATCTTCTGAAAGATGTTTTTCTATCCGGGCAAGTACAGGTTCAAGCGTTTTACCATAATTTAAGTGTAATGATGGCTGAGAAGCGTTTTTATCCTTTGAAATTTGTTCTATAACTTCACGCAGGTCTTTTATTCCGGTTCCTTTATTGCCAACAGTTGGTACCACAGGCACACTTAGCTCATTGCTCAGTTGCTTTGTGTTGATTGTCAAGCCTCGTTGCTGTGCAACATCCATCATGTTCAGGGAAATTGCCATGGATATGCCCATTTCAGCTAACTGAAAGGCTAAATAAAGATTTCGTTCCAGGTTTGAGGCATCCACAACATCAATAATGGCAGAGGGTTTGTCATGGAGAAGAAAATTTCTTGCAACGCGTTCTTCCTGAGTATAAGAGGTGAGGCTGTATGTGCCCGGCAGATCAATGACGATTGTTTTGTGCCCGTTAAAACGGTAGGTTCCTGTTTTTTTTTCTACTGTAATACCCGGATAATTGGCCACGTGTTGGCGGGCACCTGTAAGGGCATTGAAAATAGTCGATTTCCCCGCGTTGGGCTGGCCTGTAAGGGCAACAACTATTTCATTTGACGATTTGTTCATGATGGGTTTACTTCGACAGCCCTGGCCTCTGAACGGCGCAAAGCCACCATGTATCCTTTAATCTTAATGTCAATCGGATCCATTAAAGGCGCATTACGGATAACATTGATTGCTGTGCCGGGTATAAACCCCATATCAAGCATCCGCTGTCCTGTAATGCCCTGTATATCTATTTTCACAATACGGCATTCATCCCCTGGTTTCATCTGATCCAGTGTCATCCTTTCCCCTTTCTATTATGAGAAATGTATGTTTTTTTAAAAATGTTCTATTCTTGATATCTGTTGTCTTGTGGTAATATTGTGTCATATCGGCGTAACCATGATTTTGTGAGCCATTCCTGCCCCAATAGCGAGACGTGTATCACCATATTTTATTAGAAAAGGTCCTGGGATTCCTCTTTTTATAACCTCAATCTCTGATCCCACATTCAAGCCCATGCTGCTTAGACGCTGATGTATCTTCCTGCCGCCGGCCATGGAACAGACGCACACTTTTTCCTTAACGCCGGCCATAGCAAGAGGCATACAGAATGTAATAACCGGCTTATCCTGTTAATTCTCTTTATAATTAAACAAATCATAAGCTAC
>DAOWOC010000176.1 GCA_030642225.1 Deltaproteobacteria bacterium | reverse complement strand
GGACTTCGTCCCTTTCAGGCATCAAAACTGGCATTCGGACTCGGCCTTGACCCGGGGGTTATCAGGAAGGCCAGTGCTTTTATTATGAAATTATATAAATTATACGAGACAATGGATTGCACACTTGCCGAGATTAATCCATTGGTGATTACAGATGAAGGGGATGTTATTGCTCTTGATGCCAAGATGAATTTTGATGACAATGCCATGTTCAGGCATAAGAATTTACTGGAACTTCGCGACCTTGATGAAGAGGACCCGCTTGAAGTCGAGGCATCCAGGTATTCACTCAATTACATCAAGTTGGACGGTAATGTCGGGTGTATGGTAAATGGCGCCGGACTTGCCATGGCTACCATGGATATCATCAAACTTTCCGGAGGATATCCGGCTAATTTTCTGGATGTTGGGGGCGGAGCTTCGGCAGAACAGGTTGAAAATGCCTTTAAGATTCTTACATCTGACAAGAATGTCAAGGCAATTTTGATTAATATATTCGGCGGTATACTCAGATGCGATCGTGTGGCTGAAGGTATGATTGAAGCCGCCAAAAAAGTGGATATGAAATTTCCCATAGTAGTAAGGTTGGAAGGAACAAATGCAGACTTAGGTTCCAGGCTTCTTAAAGAATCAGGGTTGACCTTCCATGTGGCAAAGGGCTTTAGCGAGGCAGCCAAAAAGGTTGTGGAATTGGCTATTGCTAATTAACTCTTGATTTTAAGGAGGTTGTTGATGAGCATTCTGGTAGATAAAAACACCAGGTTAGTAGTGCAGGGCATAACAGGTAAAGAGGGCGGTTTTCATACAAAACAGTGCAAAGAGTATGGGACAAATATTGTCGCAGGGGTAACACCTGGTAAAGGAGGACAATCCTTTGAGGAAATTCCTGTTTTTAATTACGTTGCAGACGCGGTAAAAGAAACAGGGGCGAACGTGAGCATGATTTTTGTGCCACCTCCTTTTGCAGCTGACGCTATTATGGAGGCAGCGGATGCCGGAGTTGATCTGGCCGTCTGTATAACCGAGGGTATCCCGCCCATGGATATGGTTAAGGTTATGAAATACCTTGAGAAAAGAAAAACCCGTTTAATAGGCCCGAATTGTCCGGGTATAATCTCCCCTGGTAAATGCAAAATAGGCATTATGCCGGGAGTAATACATAAACAGGGAAATGTAGGCCTTATCAGCCGTTCAGGGACACTTACTTATGAAGCAGTTGCGCAACTCACGGAAAATAACATAGGTCAGTCAACATGCATAGGTATTGGCGGTGATCCAATAATAGGTTCTCCTTTTATCAGTCTGCTGGAACTTTTTGAAAAGGATCCTGATACCAAGGCAATTGTCATGATAGGCGAAATTGGAGGGACTGCAGAGGAAGAGGCAGCATTATATATTAAGGAAAACGTGTCAAAACCTGTTGTCAGTTTTATAGCAGGCCAGACCGCTCCTCCGGGCAGGCGCATGGGGCATGCGGGCGCAATTATTTCCGGTGGCAAGGGAACCGCTGCTGAAAAGATGAAGGCCTTAAAGGATGCTGGCATAACAGTGGTAGAGAGTCCTGCGGAAATAGGCAATGCTATGGCAAAAGTTCTGAACTCATAATAATTAATAGCAAGCAAATAAAAACAAAGATATCGGGTTTAAATTAAATTTAAGCCCGATATCTTTGTTTTTACATTGAAAAATTGATATGGCGTTTTTCAAAAAGGCCTCAATATAAAGGTGTATTATTATCCGGTTGAACAAGCCCGATCTGTCTTGACTCTGTATATGAAAATACGTTTTTTAAAATCGCACTTTTTCAAGGGCTGATAATTTTTTTTGTCTAAATTTTTCACTACATTATACTCTTGCCAATTGTTTTAATTTTGGATTATCGGATATTATTTTTTTTGCACTGAAAGTTAAAATATCAATATAGAGTAATCCGATATATCCGGTCTCAACTATAGATATAATTAATTTGATTAATTTATAATTTGCTGATAAAAAAATTTTAATAAAAAGTTGAAATATTAAAATATTTTATCAATTTTTAATTATTTTAAGAGGGGAAAGGTAATGTTTAAAAAAATTGTATTATTGATAGTACTTATTATTATGTTTTCATTTTCAAATGTCCAGGCTGTTGAGGTTTACAATAAGGACGGCAAGACCCTTGATCTTGGTTTCTGGGTACAGACATGGGGTCAGTTTGTTGAGGACGGGCGCGATACAGATGCAAACGGAAGCCAGGATGGAAATATTACGGATTTTATGGTTCGCAGGGCATATTTTAGCATTTCAGGTACGGTTTTGCCCTGGCTTTCATGCTTTTCACATATTGCGGCTGACCGCATAGGTCAGGACGGTCTTGATGTACCAAGCTATGGCCTTGGTTCAGGCCTGGCGATAAGAGATGCGTGGATAAATGTAAAATTATTAGATGAAATTATAATGCTTCAGATGGGGAGAATGTATATCCCACTTACACGCAACTATGGCACAACATCCACAAAAGGGCTTCTGAGCACTGATCTTGACTGGATGCAGGGCGGTTTGCGCGGAAGTATATTTTATCCAAGCAAGGTGGGCAGAGATGACAGTATTTGTTTATGGGGAAATGTGCTTGACGGCCTTATCCAGTACCGTTCAATGATCGGTGAAGGGGTGGAAGACAATAATAGAAATCCTGATGATAATCCCCGGTTTGCAAACAGGGTCAGTATTTCTCTGTTTGATAAAGAGACCAAATGGTTTAACAAGGGGACATACCTTGGGGAAAAGCAGATTCTTTCCATAGGGTTTGGGATTGACTACCAGCATCTTGGCGGGATATCAAAAGACTACTATGCTGCATATACTGCCGATATATTTTATGATCAGCCTCTTGGTAATGGCGGGGCAGTAACAATTGAAGCCTCTTTAACTGATATAGTGAACGGTCCTAACAGAATTAATTTTACCAGATTCGCCCCTGGTGATGATGCTGATATTATTTCAATGAAGGCCGGTTTTCTTGTACCTGGAAAGATTGGGCCGGGGCAGATACAGCCTTTTATCCACTGCGAAGGTATTTTAATTGAACACAGGGATGATACCGCTGTCTTTGGGCTGGGCTGTAACTATTATTTTAAGGGGCACGCCAACAAAATTAGTCTTGATATGACCCAGGTTATTCAGGATACTGAAAAACGTGGCTTTCAGGATCATTTTGTTATGACCGTGCAAATTGCCATAGGGATTTAAATATTATAAGGATTATTAAAAAAAGTTTGATTTGCCTTTATTTATAATAATTTCAGTAAAAGAAAAAAGCTGGTAATCTTAAACGATTATGATTTTATTTTTTTATCATGTTATCAAAATTGATAAAAGACTTGACATCATTCCCAGGCTTTTTTATAAGTATTCCCTTACTGAATATTATAAAATAAGACTTTTGTAAAATATCTGGTTTTATTTAAGGGATTTTAAAAAGAGACTTTTCGCAAAGATTTCTATAGATAGAAGAGGGAGTAAAAAGATGTATGCGGTAATTCGAACCGGTGGCAAACAGTATAAGGTAGCTCTTGGAGATAAGGTTAAGGTTGAAAAAATTGCCGGTGTTATCGGCGATTCTGTGACAATATCCGATGTCCTCGCTGTTGGAGAAGGGGATGACCTTAAAATTGGGTATCCAGTACTTGAGGATGTGTCTGTTGAGACAAAAATTGTAGAACAAAAAAGGGATAAAAAAGTTATTGTCTTTAAAATGAAACGCAGGAAGAATTACAGAAGAAGACAGGGACATCGCCAAAGTTTTACAAGGCTTGAGATAAAGGCTATCAATGCATAATAAAATGGTTGGAGAAAATTCATGGCACATAAAAAAGCAGGCGGAAGTTCAAGAAACGGCAGGGACAGCGCAGGCCAGAGACGCGGGGTAAAACGCTATGCGGGTCAGGTTGTCAGGGCAGGT
>DAOWOC010000364.1 GCA_030642225.1 Deltaproteobacteria bacterium | reverse complement strand
GACGGTGTTTCTTTAACAGGTCATGCAGGCTCTGTCTTTCGCCTAAGTTTTCTATTGCTCCCAACAGACCAACGCCGATCATCTTATATCCATGATTTGAATCTGCAATTACATAACAGTTGTCTTTCATAAAATCAAAAACAGGGAAATTATCAGGAGTAAATGCTCCCAGACCTCCTGATGGCTCTTTTTTGTAATAACAATATTGATCCTTATACCTTGATTGACAGTGTGCAAGGGCAGATGTCCACATATGGGCGAATTGAGGCCCAACTATAAAATCGGGTGAATCAATCCCATATGGATCAATACTGATATTTTTTTTGTCCACAATATATGGCATGGAGCCGCCCTGAATACCATTAAAATTAAAATCAGGCTTATAATATATCCCCCACATCTTATCAGTTATTAAAGAACCGTCTTCACTGGAATAAAGAGGGGCATCACTATCTACATGTATAACCGGCGGCATTTCTCCTTTGTTATTCATTCCAAAGGACGGCTTGATACCAAGTGTCCCTTCTTCAAGGCACCAGTATGTCCACATCTTTATATCTTTATGAATTTTATTATCTACCCCTTTAATATTAATTTTATCGGGCAAATCAAGCATGTCCCAGAATGTCTTGACCCATGGCCCAACACCAATAACCACATAATCACAAAGGATTTCTCCTTTGTCAGTATTGACACTTTGGACAGCATTGCCGCTGACTTTAATGCCTGTAACCTTTACTTCGGTCTGAATATTTACGCCATAAGATTCCGCCTTGTCCGCAAGCCGGTAGAGAGCTTTTGCGTTTTGGGCGTAACCTCCTTGTTTTTCATGTAAAACAGATGTAATATTCTTTGCCTGCCAGTCATCAAATATATTGTCCTTCATGTATTTAAGGCATTCTTTTTCACCCTCAAGAAATGAGGATTTATATCCTATATCTTTTTGACGGTTATATATTTTTAATACATCAGCATGCATTGACTCCGGGGATATCTGCATATATCCAACGGGATAATAGCCGTATCCTTCAATATCCTTCTCCCACTGTGCTACACTGTGGGCCATCAGCTCCTGCATGGCCGGCTGATAGTAATTATTGCGTATTACCCCGCAAGCGATTCCTGATGCCCCTGCGCCTATTGATGCTTTATCAATGACCAGGATATCTTTCCCTGATCCCTTGTTTGTATCTTTAAGTTCTTTTGCAAGGTGATAGGCTGTGCTTAACCCATGGATGCCTGCGCCTATGATTAAATATTTACATTTTGTTGGAAATGACATTTATCTACTCCGTTTATTCATTGGGGTTCAATTATATCGCCTCTTTTTGCTTTACAGAAAGGTCACTGTCATGCTCATGTTTTAATTCGCCGTCTATTGTCCCGCGGACGCTTTCCCGTTCCTCGGCAAAGTCAAAACCAGTCCATATACCAATAGAGCCAAGTATGGAATCCTGTGGGTAAAATTTTCTAAAAATCTTAAAATAATAGGCTGCTTCCATGCTGTTTATGGTTGCCTTTGGATTCTGCTCTTTTATCTTATGATATTCATCCTCGGTCATCACCTTTTCAGCAAGGCTTTCCCCAAGGCTTTCACATCCGGCACCTTGAGTATATTGAACCTTATAGCGCCACAGTATCTCTTCAGGCAGGT
>DAOWOC010000213.1 GCA_030642225.1 Deltaproteobacteria bacterium | reverse complement strand
GGATGAATTAAATTTAAAAATTGTGGATGCATCCCATAAACATGAGGGTGAGAAAATAGCGGAGTTGTCCAGAGATATTCATCTCTGTAACTCTAAAAATGATTCACTTTATGATAAACTGGAGGAATTGACAGATATTCTTGCGGAAGAAGAAGCAAAGTTTAATTAATATGCCAGAAATATGTAGATTTTTTGGAATAATAATAAGAATGTTTTATGATGAATACAATCCCCCATTTATGCTGAATATCAAGGTAAAAAAGCTGTCTTTGATTTTCAAGGGAATATGTTCCAATGAGGCTTTGCCTCCAAGGAGACCATCTTTCTCATTTTATCGCGCCGCTGATTAGGACGTTATATTTAAATAGATATGGGTATCTATTTGATTTTATAGATAAATAATTCCTGAGTTTTTTATTTGACAATTATTTGAATATGCTTATTATTCCATTGTTTAGAATTTTTTATTTTGGAGATATATATTGGTTATGCTTAAACTTAGTGAATTAAAAGAAGGCGAGAAGGCTGTTATAATTAAAGTCGGTGGGATGGGAGCATTCAGACAGAGGCTGCTTGAAATGGGTTTTATAAAAGGAACCGAGGTTTTTATAGAAAAATATGCCCCGCTTAAAGATCCCATAGAACTCATTATAAAAGGATATCATGTCTCTTTACGTGTTGAAGAAGCAAGCTATATAGAGGTTGATATATAGTAATTATTTGTTATATGGAGCACTGAAAATGCATAAGGAGACAATAAGAGCCGCTTTAATTGGAAATCCGAATTCCGGCAAGACCACTATTTTTAATGAAATGACCGGCGCGCGTCAAAAGGTGGGAAACTGGGCTGGTGTTACAGTTGAAAAAAAGGAAGGCCAAATAGAGCATAATGACCATCATATTGAGATTACAGATCTTCCGGGTACTTACAGTCTTACTGCTTATACTATTGAGGAGATTGTTTCCAGAAATTTTATCTTAGATGAAAAACCGGATGTGGTTATAGATGTAATTGATTCATCCAACCTTGAAAGAAGTTTGTATCTTGCAACACAGTTAATAGAATTAAATACCAAACTTATCTTTGCCCTTAACATGATGGACATTGCAACGTCCAAAGGCCATAATATAAACAAGGAAAAATTAGCCGCGCTCTTAGGTGTGCCTGTCATCTTTACAATTGGAAATAAGGGGTCGGGAGTGGAAGACCTTGTTGAAAAGATTGTGGAGGTAGCAGAAGACAGGAATACTGTGTCAAGACATATCCATATTGCCTATGGCAGGGAGGTTGAAAAGGAGATAAAAAATATCCAGTCAGTAATCTGGCGCAACCCTGAGATAGGTGAAAAATATTCAACAAGATGGCTTTCCTTAAAACTTATTGAAAATGATAATGAGGTGATTGATACGGTCTCTTTTTTCCCTGAAATAGCTGATGATGTTATTAAACAGGCAGAACAAAGCAGGGCTGCTATTAGGGAAATATACAAGGAAGACCCTGAAATAATTATTTCGGATCAAAGATACGGCTTTATCAATGGGGCTTTAAAAGAATGTTTGAAGATAAAGTTAATAAAACGTATTGATATATCCCCAAAGGTTGATCTTTTTTTAACAAATTGTTTTATCGGGATACCTAAATTTATCTTTTTTATCTGGGGTATGTTTCAGTCAACATTCAAGCTCGGGGCAATACCTGCGGATTTTCTTGCCGCTTTAATCGGGTATGCAGGAGAAGCAATATCCTTTATTCTGCCAGCCGGTCTTTTGCAGGATATGATCGTAAACGGCATAATCGGAGGTGTAGGAGCTGTGCTTGTTTTTCTGCCAAATATCCTCATCCTTTTCTTTTTTATCGCTCTATTTGAAGATACCGGATATATGGCAAGGGCTGCTTTTCTTATGGATAAGTTCATGCATATAATAGGGCTGCATGGTCGAGCGTTTATACCGATGTTAATGGGATTCGGCTGTAATGCACCGGCTATCATGGCAACAAGAACCCTTGAAAATGAAAATGACAGGCTTTTAAGTATCCTTATAAATCCGCTGATTTCATGTTCCGCAAGATTACCTGTTTATATACTTGTGGCCGGCACCTTTTTTCCTCAACATGCGGGGAATGCTATTTTTTCCATATATGCGATAGGGATAGTGCTCGCTATAGTAGTCGGTAAATTGTTTCGTATAACCCTTTTTAAGGGAGAGATAGCACCCTTTGTAATGGAACTCCCCCCATACAGAATGCCTACGATAAAGGGGCTTGCCATGCATATGTGGGAAAGGGGTAAGATTTTTCTCCAAAAGGCCACAGGTATGATTCTTATAGGCTCGATTATAATATGGGCGCTCAGCGCCTTCCCTTTAAACAGGCATGAAACAGATTATCCCGATAATCAAACCATGGAAGGTTCATATTTATCCATGCTTGGCAAGAGTATAACGCCTGTGTTAAAACCCCTTGGAATGGATTGGAGGGAATCAGTGGCGCTTATAAGTGGTCTGGCTGCAAAGGAGATTATTGTCTCCACCATGGGTGTACTCTATCCAGGAAAAAATAATAATGGTGAAAAAATACAAAAATTATCAACAAGGTTAAAGCATTCCGGTATGACCCCTATTGCAGCTTATAGCTTTATGGTGTTTGTGCTTATCTACACGCCTTGCCTTGCTACCTTAGCTGTTATGAAAAGGGAAACCAACTCATGGAAATGGCCTCTTTTTGCAGTAGGGTATTCTCTTGTCCTTGCATGGATAATGTCATTTATGATTTTTCAGACAGGAAAGATAATTGGTTTTTGAAAAATATTAAAGCATATGCATACGCATTTTTAGATATTTTCTCAAATAGGAAGGCTTGAATATATTTCTATGATAAACAGCTATTGCCCTGTGATACATATCCTTTGCCTCTTTATAATGATTAGCAAGATATAATAAACGGAATTGAGACAAACACCTTTTGGAATAAAATTCATCACGCATTTTCATAAGGTGTGGAGGCAGGATGTCAGGATTAAAGATAATATCCGTCACTTTTGTCCCTGCAAGACGCACTGTCTCAAGGTTGTGCCGCAGACTATCCTTGTGTTTAAAGATGCTTGCAACAGGCTCTTTAAATGATGCACAGTTGTATAATAAAAAAATATGGGAAAAAATTACAATATCTTCATTATTCCTGATGTCACAAGGATATTTCAGCTTGTTAAATATGTGTCTTTTCATTATCACGGAACCATGAGATATGCTCCCGAATCTTTTACGTAAAAAATCCATAAAATTTTTTTCATTGTTGTTTGACAGTGCAGGCGCATTGTGAATTTTTGTCACCCCAT
>DAOWOC010000294.1 GCA_030642225.1 Deltaproteobacteria bacterium | reverse complement strand
TATGCCCTTGATGTGTATTTGATACATGTCTCAAACCTCATTCCTTTTGAAAATCTGTTTATTACCTTAAATTTGATAATGTGTTCAGGACTATAAATCAAATGCTTGTGATTTTCCCGATTTTCCGTATTAAGAAAAATATAATCAACACGGGTTTCAAAAAAAGAAAACCACTTTTCCTGCCACCCTGCCTCAACCCCCTGACGATAAACCTTCTCAATATTAACAGGACTGTAAACAAGATCTGTTCCCCTTACATAAGTGATATAATCCCTTATGTCATCCCTGAAAAAAGTACACTCCATAACACTATTTTTTCTAATCCTGCATTCCATATTAATACTGTTTTGCCAGAAACGTTCAGGGTCAAGATCCTTATTGCCCCTAACCTGATCAACCGAACCATGGGTGGTCTGATAAAGCTGAGAAAACTTCGGGCACACCACTTTGTAACCCATATTAAACCTTACAACCATACTATCATTTAAGCCATAAGATATGCCTGCCTTGGGATTACCATAAACCCCGTAATCACTGTAATAATCGCTCCTTACCCCAAGCGTTCCTGTCCATTTACCCCAGGACCGGTCAAACTGAAGAAAGCCTGATATAATATCTCTTCTATGCCATCCGGAAAGCGTATGATCACTTCCATCCTGATTAAGGTCAATACCTGCCAATATACCCCAGTCATGTATGGGAAAAAGTTCAATTTTTGTATTAACACCTGCCTTATATACATTCAATCTGCTTGTAAATCCTGATTGCGATTTGTCCTTAAGGCTTTCATAATCGCCAAACACTTTAGCCTTAAACACACCCATGTAACTCAAAAGAACATTTTGATCAAAATCCAAACTTGTCCTGACATAACGCTGTCTTGCATCAGGTGTTTCATTATCCTCCGGGCCTGATGAACCTTTCTCCTTATAATAAAGCTTATAATTACAACTTGTAGCATTATTAGCATCAGCGCCATACCGCCATTTCAAGTTTAAATTGGCCGCATCCCTGTCGCTGTTAGGACGTTTACCGTCCACATGCTTTACAGTAATCCCGCTCCTGAGATAATTTTTTTCCATCTGAGCGGAATAAGCATAATTAGCGCTTGCCAGTCCGTAAGAACCGCCTGTAATTCTTGTTTGATGTTCTTTTTTCTGAATATTTTTTTTAACAGGACCTTTGATAATAATATTAATAACCCCGCCTGCTGCCCCGCCACCAAGCCAGACAGGCACAGGCGGCTTAAAGACCTCTACTTTTTTTATTGAGGCAAAGGGGACTGTATTAAGATCAACATATCCTGTTTGAGAGGAATTCAATGGCCTGCCATCAACAAGGACCAAAACATCCGAATTCCCCCTGATTATTACCCTGGACCCTAACGAACCGCTGTTTTCCTTAACCTCAAGGCCGGAAAGACTGTTTAAGGCATCTCCAAGCGCCATATAACCTGACCTTTCCATCTCCTCCATATCAAGAACCTGTACTGCCTCGGGATGATTTTCCACATAATCCTGCATGCGGTCAGAGGTAACAACAATCTGATCAATGACCATATCATCTTTTTTATCATTAACAAGGCCATCCTGTGCCTGAACAACTAATACCTGTGAAAAAAATATACACAGGCAAATTCCAAATAATCTAATAAATATCCACATGCTCGCCTTTATATCTTTTATTTTACTTTTTATTATTTCAGACTCTTTCAACTATATACTGCTATTGTCTTGGCGATTTTTCACAAGACCATCAAAATTTATAATCTAAATATGTAATCCTGGACATGAACCTGTTATTATCCCTTATACAAAAAAACCACGAGCCTTGTTTTGCATTCTTGCAAAAATCCGGCATTCGTGGCCTTATTGGTATTTTTGTAAATTTTTCAAATCAAGACATTAAAAAACTTACAATATTATAGCAATTTTGCACCAGCTACATTCTGTAGCATCTTTTAGATGCCATTTAATAACCCGCTCTCTTTAAATTGTCAATATCTTATAGATACCTCAAAAACCTATTTATGCATGTCGCCATACTGAAATCATTGATATTTTACAGATAACCTGGTATGTGCGTTTTTAAAATATCAAATAAACAATTATAAATATAATTTTAATTCCAATATCAATTCCTTTATCAAAGTTTGATAAGATTGATCAAGCTTATCCGATTCTCTGCGTTCAATTTTTCTCATTATATCCACAGCGTTAATACCTTTAAATACGCATTCTTCACAACACCATCCATCCCATTTCTCCACAATAGCAATATCTAAACACTCTGAATAGTATGGGCAATAATGATTTCTAAAACCATTTTCCATAACAGGGCTTTTCATAAAATCCGATCTTTGATTAACAATTTCCTGTTTCATGATACCCCCCTCATTAATGACAATCAACAAAACGAAATAACCACTGCATATTTCAATATTATTATCCTTATCCACAAAGCCTTAATTGACG
>DAOWOC010000023.1 GCA_030642225.1 Deltaproteobacteria bacterium | reverse complement strand
TGCAACCGGCCATTTTAAGATAAGTTTTTATTGACTTTTATTTTTTGTAGCATAAAGTATAAATATCTCATCCAGTTATAAAAAAAATAAAAAAATATAAACAATAAGGAAGATAAAAAAATGTATTTTTTCAAAAAAGATTTTAAAAAATTGCTTAAAATATTCTTGATTCTATCTTTTTCTTTTATTCTGACTTTCTGTTTAAGTTCATGCGATGGTGGCTGGGATGATTTCTGGGGCGAGGAAGATAATGATGATGGTTATTACATCTGCTCATCATTTTACAATGGGACATATACCGGTGAATTCACATATATTGTTGCATCTGATGACGCAGGACCCGCTAAATTCAGACTTAAAATAATGTTTAGATGTACAAACAAAACCGATGACACTATTACTCATAATATCATTTATGTGAAATGCAGTGCTCCCTATTTTGGCAGCGAATATGGAGTAATTCCAAACCTTGGTTCAGTAGCTGTTCTGCCTGCTTATCCTCCGACATCATCTCTTTATCCATCAAAAGAAGGGATGGGTATTGTTATATTGTTTCCAAACGGTACAGTGCTTGAAACAAATGATGGGGCAGGTGAACTTTCTGTGACTGCTGATGCAAAATATCTTGCAAATAATATAATATTTCAAGAACCATATGATCCCCTTGCGCCTTTTAGCAGCTGGTCAGCCTATCATTTAACAGATGGAAGCATATTCCCAAAGGCTTATGACACAGGATGGGTTCTTCATAAAGGTGTGTGGTAATTTTAAAGGTATTGAAACAAAAATTCTGCTTATAATAATTATTTGTTCAGTTATGCCAAGGGATAAACCCCCAAGGCAGGGACTTGTTATCTCTGACCTGGCTCCCAAAACCAGATTTTTAATGTAAAAATAAAATATTTATAACCGGTTAATGGCCCTGCTGTTAACCGGTATCTTATAATAACCATCAGAGACCTTGTATCTTTCCATAAGCCCGAGAAGGGAATAATCATCAAAAGACGGCTCGGGCATGATCTCTGCGATTATATCTGCCTTCCCCTGCCTGATTGATCCCTTAAGTCTTACATAAATTCCCTGGCCTTCACAAGCAATTGATTTTATCCTGAGGTGTTCAGGGGACAGGATATCAACTGCGCCCCTTATGGTTTTAAAGTAATGCAATGGCACAAAGAGATCATTATTTATAAAATCATTTAAGCGGGCATCAGAAACCGTAAATTTTATCTCTTTTTTATCTTGTCCATAAAAAAACGAGGCCGTAAGCCGACCTTTTTGCACAATATTCATGGTCTTAAGATAAGGACTTTTTGATAATTCAATATCAGAACACAAAAATATTATGTCTTTATCCTTGATTCCATATGAGACCTCGCCTGTTATATCCCCTTCATATGATTTCCCTTTTACCTTAAGGACCGCCTTGCCTTTTAAAAGCTTAAACAATATCAGTTTTGTCTTAAAATCATTTAACTCCAATGCCTCTTTTCCATTTAAGCTGACAATGATTTTATCAGCAGACAATCTGAAAAAAAGGCCTTTTTTAAATCCCCTAACATTAATTTTTATATCTTTTCCACCAACTGTCTCGATCCGAGATAGGATATATTCATCCGGAACCCCAAAATACCAGAAACAGGTTATAATAAGAACAGGCACCATATGGCAAATTAATACAATAAAAAAAAATCTTTTCATTTTGTAACGCCCTGTTTAAGCTCTACAAGTTTTACAGAGAGTCTTGCATCTATGCTTTGTTTTTTGGAAAAATCCTTCTTTATATTAAATGAAGTTATAAAAAGCCCCTTTGGAGTTGTGTAAATAGCGTAAAAAAGATTTACAAGTTCGTTTAAATCAAGCCCGTCAAATATTACCTCTGCCTGCTGTATGGAGTACTCTTTATTTTGTCCGGCGCCAAAGGGCTTTATGTTTTTCATTTTATTCCTCACCCCTATAGTTGAAACCAATTTTTCCATTACAATAGAAAGATTTTCATGAACAGAAAGACCTATCCTGTCTTCAACCATACCTGTTTGTGTTTTAAGCCTTAAGAATTCTTTTTTCAATACCAGCATTTCATCGTATTGGCGAAAGACCCTTTGATAATTAATCTTCTGTTTTATATCAAGGGAAACAACGAAGATTAGAAAAATTATGAGCAGCGCTGCCCCTGCAATCAAAATCTTTGTCTTTTTGTCCAATTCAGTAATTTTTTTCATAAGTTGCGCCTTACCTGGATTGTATACCCGATCTTTGTGCCGGATGACTGTTTTGTCTCAATCACAGGCTCGCCTGAAAATTTATCCTGCAATACATCAGCCATGGTCTTTATCTGGTCTGCGTTATCTGCTTCGCCCTTTATTGTAATTAAATCCTTAAAAGCCTCTATCTCATCAATAGATGAGCTAACGCCCCATTCTTCAGAGATCAGTTTAAGGACATGAAGCGGATTAATATCATTAAATTCGTCAACCTTCCAATCAAGTTGTTTTTGATGTGATTTAAGCTGGTAAAGAGGATTTATAATCCTGGAATCTTCCGGCATAAGGCTGGAATAAATTTGTTTGATATCCTTATTAATCCTTTTTTCCTTTTCAGACATATTTATTATATCAAGCATTAGATGCACACATAAAAACACGTAAAGAAAAATTGCAAAAAAAGCGCCCAATTTTATGTAAGGCAATGCCTTTGCAATATCATCCCTGTATAAGAACTCACCCTTTGCAAAATTAAGTTTGTCAGAGGAAAACATATTACTCATTTGAATAAGTTTATCCTCTTCATTAAGCTCAAAGGCCTTAAACAGGTCATCTATATCTCTACTTACAAAAGCATGAAAGGTCTCAACAGATGTTATTACCGATGGCCTGATATTGTTATCAGGGATTTCAGTTAAGATATCTCTAAGAAAAGACTTATCAATAAAAGCGAGTAATATCTTAAAAGGAGATGGGGGTACACTGCTGTTATCTTCGACTTTTTCAATAGGTATAAAATCCCAGACAATATCCTCAATATCACTGGTTATCATCTCCTTTATCTGAAATGAAATAATTTCTTTGATCTTTTCCTTTTCTGAAAATGGAAATTCAAGTAAGCGAAATTGTATGTTTTTTATATTGATATTCAGATAAACAGTCTCGAGCTCATCTATAATACCCGCAAGGTATGAGCTCTCAGCGGTTATTTTATGACAATCCCTGAACTTGTAGGTTGCCTGAAATTTATCAAATATATAAATATAAAAATCTTCGTCTTTTTTATCTATAAAGCCGGCTGCCATTAAACTTCCTTCCAGTATTTATAAACAGGTTTATTACCGTTAAACATCACAATTGCAGTGACATGTCTTATTAAATCTTCCCTGTACGTCTTTACCTCAATTAAAAACGCATTGCCTTTTACCGTTATCCTGCCGCCAAGGGATGTATAAATTGTTTCAAAACCCGCAACCCTGTTAAGTCCCTGCCATGTTTTAAAAGGTGTGAGTTCTCTGTAAGCGATAAGCCTTTCGGCAAGCTCTTCTGTAATATCCTCTGAAAGGCTCATGAGCACAAATTTATCAGCGCCGTTGATATTGATCAGTCCATCGCCATAGATTGTAATATAAGGCGATAGCCTGACATAATCTTCGGGCATAATCCCTTTTATTTTTAAAAGTTCATCCACGCTGTATAAAACAGCATTTTTTGAATTTTCTTCTCCCCCGCCTGCCCTTTCCTCATTATTTTCATCAATCCAGTCAATAATAATATCAGCTACACTTTCTTTTATCTCAAGAAAACTCAATAACCTTTTAAAACTGTCATGTACTTCCTGATTAACTGTACCATTTTGATTTACAATTTTATTGATATTTAATTTTATATCTTCATCAGCAATGGTTATTAAAACATCGGTCTCACCATCCCCTGCAATGTCGGGCACAGGTATATCTATCTTACATGGATATAAATAATTACCAGAATCAATAAATTTCTTTAAAAAAATCTCTCCGGCCTTTATACCGGATTCAGCCATTATGGAAAGGCTCTCCCGTGTGCTCCAGTTGTATATTGAGGTTGTATCATTCCGAACAATATATACAAACTCAACGACCATGGCGCTTAGCGCTGCCAATATGACCAAAACGAGTATAAGGACAAAACCGCTTTTGTTCTTAATATTTATATCAACCTCCTATCTTGGGCGCAATACTCTGAAAAAGTGTAACTGTGTCATCTAAAAAGATAAACTCAAGGGTTATCTTTAAAACACTTGGCATATTATTTGTCATAAGGGAATCAAATGTCCCTGTCCATCTTCCATTAATAAAGGCCTCAACCTTAAACATCGTGACATTATCAAGGATATTTATTTTCTCAGCATCTCCTTTATCCCATAACCCTGCAACACTCTTTAAAAGTACTTTTTTCTCAGGATCAAGGGTATATGTTATAGAATAAACGCCTCGTCCATATGGTGTAAATGCTGTAAACAAAAGCTCGGATGCGCTGACCCCGTAAATGTCCCTGTCTTTTATCCTGAGAAAAGTATTTTTATCTTTTTTATTAATATAACAGCCCTCTACCTCACGCCTGATAAGATCAAAAAAAATCCTTACCTCGCGATATATTGCTACATTATTTTCAGTAGAGTATATGGCCCTGTTTATACTGAAAAATGTGCCGTATACTGATAACAGGACAATACTCAGGATGCTCAATGCCACAAGTATTTCAATAAGGGTAAACCCGCTTTTTATGTTATTATTCATGGATATTAATAAATTTTTAAGGCTTTATTAATTTGTAACGGTTCACAGTTGTCAGTCTGTTTTTTCAACCGTGAACCGATAACTATAAACCGTGAACCGTTACATTAATTTTAACAACTCAATATGCTCTTCATCTTTTATTATATTCAATTTAATAAGCTTTATTTCACTAAGTGGTGAATCAATTATCTTAATATCATAGGAATAATCCTTAAATAACGGCTCAAAACTGCCTTTATTATCCACTTGACTTAATGATGTAAGATTAAAGAGTTTTTCTCTCCCTAAAATAGTTGCAATAGTAATTGTTTCATGCCTGCTGATTAGACTTAAATGATAATTAACCGTGTAAATAATAGTGATTAACGCACCTGAAATAATGGCAAGGGCAACCAATGCCTCAAGCAGGGTAAAACCGCTTTCAAATTTTCTAAGTCTCATTAATTTTTTTATCCTGCGTATCATTTATAATAACCCGTCCGCTAAAAGGGTTGTAGACAATCTCCATGTATCCTGATTTGTTATTAAGCTTAATTGCAAGTCTTTCTATAAAACCTGTTGCAGGGAAGAAAACCTTAACCTCACCTTCGACCTTTTCCTCCATGGATGTTAATTTAACGCTATGAAGTCCATCAATTTTCCGAATCTCAACCTTTGCATCCTTTTCATAGGTTATGATCTTTTTATCAAGGTTTACAATCATGGTGAGAGTCATCTTTGTATTTTGAGATGTTTCCTGTAAATATCTTATGATCGAGGCGACAAGACGCGCATCGTCCTTAACACCGCGAATATTAAAACCCGATAAAGCAGGAATAACAGCTGCCATTAACAGAGATAATATAAAAACTACAAGTAACATCTCTATCAATGTAAATGCCTTATTAAAATTGTTTAAATTCGTCACAATCATATTTATAATAATAAAAAGCTACAATATATTGTGGTACATAAAAGTATCCGAAATTAATAATGCCATATTATTTTATGTTCCAGCTTGTTATGTCCGCCCCGTTCCCATCACCACCCTCAATGCCATCACCTCCAAAAGAGATAATATCATAATCACCATGCAGACCGGGTGAAAAATAATAAAATGGATTACCCCATGAATCATTTGGGATAACGCCTTTTTCAAGGTATCCACCGCTCCTGTATTTAGCTGGAATTCTACCATTGTCAGGCTTGTTTATCAGACTTTCAAGACCCTGATCAGTGGAAGGATAAAATCCATTGTCAATCTTAAACAATTTTAACGCTGTTTCAAAATTTGCTATCTGATGCCTTGCTGTTGTAATCTTTGCATCATCTGTCCTGCCTATAATCTTAGGCCCGACAATAGCTACAAGGAGACTCAGGATAAGGACAACAACAAGTATCTCAATCAATGTGAATCCTTTTTTTTCTTTAATATTCATTATTTAAACCTCCTACAAAATTATCTGATCAACTGGTTCATTTGAAAAATTGGCAATAAGACGGCAAAAACAATAAAACCCACTGTAATGCCCATTATAACAATCATGGTGGGCTCAAGGATTGCAAGCATTAGCTGTACCCTTTTTGTAAACTCATTTTCATAAACATCAGCCGCCTTTTCAAGAAGCACGGGAAGTTTGCCGGTCTTTTCACCTGTTGCAATCATCTGTTTAAGGACAGGCGGAAAGGTAACCAGTGCATTGGCAATGCCGATACCTTCGGTTATCTTTGCCGATGCATCCTGTATATCCTTTTTAAACACGCTGTTTCCCACTGACCCGGCTGCAAGTTCAAGCGAATGTATAAGGGAAATGCCTCCTGTTAAAAGAAAACCAAGTATCCTTGTAAAACGGGTTAAATAAAGGCTGCGTGCCAAGGGAATCTTGAGCCAGAACGAATCAAATATCTCTGGTTTTTTTTCTAATATTTTTCGTATATAAAAAAATAAGCCAACAGCGATGATAATAAAAAACCACCAGAATGACTGCACCATTGCATTAATCTTGAGTAAAACAATCGTTACAAACGGCAGGGCTGCCTTTGAATTTTCAAATATCACAACTATCTTTGGCACAACAAAGGCAAAGATAAAAGAGAGTACAATAAAGCCGATACTAACCATAAAAACAGGGTAAACAAGTGCTGTTGAAACCTTTTTTTTAATATCGCTTTCCTTTTCAAGAAAATCGCTAAGCTTCATTAAAACATCATCCAGCATACCGCCGGTCTCTCCCGCATGAACCATCATTATATAAAATTCAGGGAATATTCCTCTGTAAGATTCCATGGCCTTTGAAAGGCTGACTCCCTTGGATATGGATTCCCTTAGATCAATAATTATATTTTTAAAATAACCGGTATACTCCTCCGACAATGAGCTTAATGAATCATTAATAGTAACACCGGAAACAGTAAGGATGGAAAACTGTCTTGTAAACTGTTCCAGTTCTTTTGATTTATTTCTATGAAAAAAATTTTTTTTCTCATCAGGGGTTATACGTTTAATCTCCTTTGGCAGAATTTTTTTAGTATGCTTGAGCCTTAAAACAGCATCCTGCTCACTGTCAGCCTCAATAACCCCTTTTTCAAGGGAACCGTCAGAGGCATATCCCATATACTTAAATATCGGCATAATCTTTATGAGTAACCCTTAGGACTTCGCTAAGCGTGGTAATTCCCTGTTTAACCTTTTCAAGACCATTCATGCGTAATGTCTGCATATTATTCTCTATGGCCTTTCCCTTTATTAAAACAGCATCAGCCTTACTACCAATCAATGTCCTTATGGCATTATTTATTAACATAAATTCAAAGATTGCTGTTCTGCCAAAATATCCGGTATATTTACATGCCTCACACCCTTTACCCCTGTATAATTTCAAAGGGGGTTCATTAAAATATCTTAATTTATCATCTTCAGGTTCATACGCTGTCTTACACTTTGGGCAAATAATCCTTACAAGCCGCTGCGCAAGGACCCCGACTATTGAAGATGCCACAAGAAAAGGCTCAATCCCCATATCAACAAGCCTTGTTACAGCCGAGGCAGCATCATTGGTATGAAGGGTGCTCAATACGAGATGACCTGTTAAGGAAGCATGTATGGCTATCTCAGCAGTCTCAATATCCCTTATCTCTCCGACCATTATAACATCAGGATCCTGTCTTAATATTGACCTTAATCCCGAAGCAAAGGTAAGCCCTATCCCTGGATTGACCTGAATCTGGCCCACGCCATCCAACTGATATTCAACAGGATCCTCAACCGTTATTATATTTTTTTCAACTGAATAAATAACATTTAAGGCAGCATAAAGGGTTGTGGTTTTACCGCTTCCGGTCGGGCCGGTAACAAGGATAATACCATTTGGCATTGTTAATACATTGGAAAATAACTCTTCATAATGTTTATCAAACCCCACGTCAGAGAGCCCCAGTACCCCCTGTTTCCTGTCAAGCAGTCTTAATACAGCCCTTTCACCAAAAACAGTCGGGATTATGGATACCCTTATATCAATATCACTCCCACCAAGCAGGATTCTTATGCGACCATCCTGTGGAAGCCTTTTTTCCGCTATATCAAGATTTGCCATAATCTTAATCCTGCTTACAATGGCATCCTGCATAATTTTTTTTGGCCTTATGACCGTATTTAAAACACCGTCCACCCTCATCCTGATTTCAAGCTTAGTTTCATATGGCTCAATGTGTATATCACTGACCCTTTCATGCACAGCCTGTTGCAGGAGTGCATTTAAAAGCCTGATAACAGGAGCTTCTTCTGTTAATTCAAGGAGGTCTTTCGGGGTTTCAAACTCTTTTGCAAGCATGGAGAGGTCTTCACCTTCAATATTTTCCATAACCTCTTCAGCTGAACCTATCCTGCCGTAAAACCTGCTTATTGATTGCAGGATCATTTCCCTTTCAGCCAATAAAGGAACAGGTTCAACGCCATGTTTTGCAGCAATCTCACGCAGGGCAAAAAAACTGTTTTCATTATAAACCAGTGCCTTAAGCCTACCTTGTTCAATGCTTAATGGCAGGATAAGGTTAACCTTGCAAAAGGCCATGGGGATATTCTTTAAAAAAGAAAGCTCCACATCCTTATCATCAATGCCTTGAATTAATTTCAGATCAGGGGTATCCAGCATCAGTTAATGTGCCCTGTATTTATAGTATGGACTTGCGTGCCTCACCTCTTCCATTAAAATCAGGTCAGAGGCAAATTGCCTTGTATCGCAGGAGGCAGGGATATCAATAATATATATATCAAGTTCCTTGATATATGTTGAGATAGACGCATTTTTATCCT
>DAOWOC010000167.1 GCA_030642225.1 Deltaproteobacteria bacterium | reverse complement strand
ATAAAAACTGGTTTATCAGTATGGTTGAAAAAAATACCATTCAACTTGTAAAAGAATCTAAGCAATATCCTGACATGGGCATAATTATCGGTACGCCCACTATTAATAAATCTCGTGGGAAAGGCCTTTATAACTCAGCTTTATTAATACAGGATGGTAAAATTTTATTAAGCAAACATAAAACACTTCTCCCTACCTATGATGTATTTGATGAAGCACGTTATTTTGATCCTTGTCCTGATAACCTGGCAGTAAATTTCATGGGGGAAACACTTGGAATTTCCATATGTGAGGATGCATGGGATCCGAATAATTTTCAAAATCAAAAACTCTATAATATAAATCCAATAAAAAAAAGCGTTTTAAACGGCGCAAATATTCTGATTAATATATCCGCGTCACCATATGAAATGGATAAAGAGATCTTACGTTATAACCTCTTGCAAAAACATGCAAAAACCTATAATACCCCTGTTATTTTCGTTAACCAGGTAGGTGGAAACGATGAACTTATCTTTGAGGGAAGAAGCATGGCCTTTAACCAAAAAGGTGATTTAATCGCCCTACTCCCTGCCTTTAAAACAGAGGTTGTAACAATTGATACGGATAAGTCGACACATTCCATATCCTATAAACCTGCTGATAGCATTAAATCGGTTCATGATGCTCTTGCACTTGGGATAAGAGATTATGTTACAAAATGTGGCTTTAAAAAAGTCGCAATAGGCCTTTCAGGTGGTATAGACTCGGCTGTTACATGCGCAATGGCGGTTAAAGCCCTTGGCAGTAAAAATGTCATGGGGATATTAATGCCATCTCCATATTCTTCAGAAGGGAGTATTGAGGATTCTAAAAAATTATCAAAAAATCTGAATATCCAAGTTCATATAATACCGATTAATTCTATTTTCAATACATTTAATACCTCTCTTTCCGATATTTTCAAGGACTATAATCATGATATTACAGAAGAAAACATACAGGCCCGCATAAGGGGGAATCTGTTAATGGCAATATCAAATAAATTTGGCTGCCTGATTTTGGCAACAGGGAATAAAAGCGAACTTGCCATAGGATACTGTACACTTTACGGGGATATGTGCGGTGGGTTAAGTGTTATATCCGATATTCCCAAAACCACGGTTTATAAACTCGCTGAATATATAAATAAAGACAGGACAATAATTCCTGTGTCCATTTTTACAAAACCTCCCAGCGCTGAGCTGAAGCCTAATCAAAAAGATCAGGATACTCTCCCAAGCTATGAAATTCTGGACAAGGTATTACACCTTTATATTGAAAAAGGCTTGTCAATTAAAGATATTATTCTTGAGGGCTTTGATGAAAAAACTGTGAAATGGATTGTCAATGCAATTAATAAAACTGAGTATAAAAGAAGGCAGGCTGCTCCAGGCTTAAGGATAACCCCCAAAGCCTTTGGGATGGGACGAAGGATGCCTATCGCAGCAAAATATTTATTCTATTAAATTTCATATACAGTACGTATTCATCAATTTTTTATGGCAAATAGCAAAAAAATCCTTTATATTCTTATAATCAAAATAATCTGTTAATTTTTTATTATTCTATATCCTTTTACTATTCAAATATTTGATAATTCTTTTTCAGTTTCAACATGGTGTAAAAAAAATAATAATATAAAATAAGGATGCTGAATATGATAGTTCCACTCACTGTTAATGACTTTATAAATCGTACTACAAAATTGTATGCAAATAAAATCGCAATAATAGATGGAAACACCAGATTTACCTATAAAGATATTGGAGACAGGATTGAATGCCTGGCAAACGGATTAAAAAAAATAGGTGTAAGAAAAGGCGATCGTATTGTCTATATTACTGATAACTCACACTATATGATAGAAGCCTACTTTGCAGTGCCTATGATCGGAGCCATACTTATCCCCCTGAATGTTCAGGGCACAAGACATGATTTTTACGAAATTCTTAAAGATGCGACTCCATCTGCAATCTTTGCTCAACCAAAATATGCAAGGACAATAGAACCTGTTGTCAAAAAAATTGGGGGCACAAAAAATATTATATTGCCGGCGCTGAAAGATACCAAGGAAGATATACCTGAAGGATGGAAAAATTACGAAGAAATCATATCACCTCTTGAACATTCACTAATGAATATAATGGATAATATTGATGAAAATGATGTAGCGGAAATATTTTATACAAGTGGGGTGACAGGAGAACCCAGAGGGGTAATGCTGACCCATCGTAATATCTATTTCACAGCCTTTAACACATTGGTCTCCCTGCATTTAAGCAGAAAGGATATCTTTCTGCATGCAATCCCTTTCTACCAGGCAAATGCTTGGGGCGCTATACACTTTATTACGGCAATTGGAGCAACCCATGTCATATTAAATGAATTCAGCCCTGAATCTGCATTAAAATATATAGAAACGCACAATGTTACAAAGACATTCATGACCCCGGCGATGATTTCAGATCTTGTAAATTCACCGTTCTCCGATGATTATAAACTAAAAAGTCTTGAGCTTATTCTTACAATGGGCGGTTCTATACCTGTTTCCTTTATTGAAACGGCAAAGGAACGTCTGAAAGTAAACATACAGGAAGGTTATGGACTTATTGAAACAGGGCCATTGCTTTATATCCTTCACCCCAGGATGGCACAGCCAGATGCCATTAAAAATCCACATTATCATCAGTCATCAAGCGGAGTACCATTAAGCGGAATTACAACTAAGGCCATAGATGATTCAGGTAAAGAAGTGGCTCATGACGGCAAGATGGTTGGAGAAATGATCGTTCGATCAAATACCGTGATGAAGGGATATTGGGATAAACAATCAGATACATCCGAGGTTATGAAGGACGGATGGTTTCATACAGGCGATCTGGTTGTAGTCGAGCCGACCGGCTATATCAAAATAGTCGACAGAAGGCGTGATATTATATTAAGCGGTGGAGAGCAGGTGATTTCGCTTGAGATAGAAAATCTTCTTTGCTCACATCCGGCAGTACAAAGGGCATCTGTATTAGCCATACCTAACACTGAGTTTGGTGAAGTTATACGTGCTATTATTATGCTTGATCCTAATTATAAGGAGACTACTGCTGAAGAGCTTAAGGATTACTGTACAAAGAACCTGGCCTCTTTTAAAGTGCCTAAACAAATAGACATTACTGACAGCCTGCCGACAAGTATCGGCGGCAAAATACTTAAAGCAAGCTTAAAAAAGGATTATTTACCGCCTTTGCCAAAATAAAAATCATGCAAGACCTTCCACAAATGAAAGAACACGTTTATAAACTCGGACAGCGCCTTCTCCTCTTAATATGCCATGACGTTGAAAATTAAAAACCGTGTATTCTTTCCTGCTTGTCCCTATAAGCTTAAAAACATCTCTTGACCCGGCAGGATTGACAACAGGGTCGTCAGATGCCTGAATAACAAGTGCCGGTGCTTTTATATATTGAAGTTTGTTTTTTATATTATCCATCAAACGCCCAAGTTCCCTTATACCTGAAATAGGATTTCTAAAATAATTAATTTCGGGATTTTCCGGTTTATTTTCTATAAATTCTTTTTTTGCATCCTCCAAATGTGCCAAATCCATAAGACGATTCCAAGTATAAACAGCAGGCACAAATTTTGAGGAAAAATCCTGTAATCTCATGGGGGGACAGATGGCAAAGACCCCTGCAACCCTGTCAATTCGTGAAGAGATTTCAAGCGCAAGTCCTGCGCCCATTGAAAAACCTCCTGCCACAACCCTTTTACAAATTGAACTCAACAGCGCATAACCTTCGTTTACCGAATCAATCCACTCCTCATAACTCGTTTTTGCTAAATCATCGGACGATGTCCCATGTCCCTTTAAACAAGGTACAAAAACACAATATCCTTTTCCCTTTAAAAATTCAGCAAGGGGTCTTACCTCCTCAGGAGCGGCCATGTAACCGTTAATCAGCAGTATCCCAATCTTTTTTTTCCTTGCTTTAAAAAAAAACGGTCTGCCAATCGCTATGGGTTTTTATTCCGCTTTTATAAAATTTGCCTTATATTCATTTT
>DAOWOC010000074.1 GCA_030642225.1 Deltaproteobacteria bacterium | reverse complement strand
GTAATCGGGTCATTGGATGTCCCTTTGAATCACAAGGGGATGAATCAGATGGTGGGTGTTGGAATGGCTTTGAGAAAAAGTCATATTCATGCTGTATATACGTCCTGTTTAAAGAGAAGTCATGATAGCGGTGCTATAATAGCCGAGGTTATTGACAGCAGTATTCCTGTTAGAACTATAGCTGAATTAAATGAGGCTGATCTTGGTGAATGGGAAGGGCTTACTTATCCTGTAATCATGGAAAACCATGGCCCGCAGTTTGAGCAATGGCTGAATGATATGCTTGGTTTTAAAGGCCATGGAGGTGAATCAATTCAAGGCGTTTATAAAAGAGTGGTTCCTGCCTTTGAAAAGATAGTTAAGTTAAATCCAGGGGAAAATATTGTCATTGTTTTACATGGGCTCGTAAATCGACTTATCATCGCTTATATCCTGCAAATGAAGACTGAAAACCTTTTTTCAATAGAACAGACAAGGGGCGGAACAAATATTATTGATATCTATAAGGATGGAAAAGGGGTCGTAAAGGCATTAAATCTGATGTCAAAACAATTATCAGAACAGGTATGCGAAGAAGAACCTCGATACACGCATCTTGTTGTCGGAGGCGCAAAAAGCGGAAAAAGCACTTATGCGCTCTTGCATGGTGGTAAGTGGAATGGAGAGAAAATTTTTATAGCTACCGCTGAAGCGGGTGATGATGAGATGGATGAACGGGTAACAAGACATCAGCAGGAAAGGGGTAGCGACTGGATAACCTGTGAAGAACCCTTAGATATAGCAAAAATTATAAGCAGCAGGTCAGACAGCAATACACTTATTCTGGTTGACTGTCTTACCATGTGGATTAATAATTTATTAATGGCAAAAGAGAACAGGGAATTTGTTGCTGATGATTGGCATGAAGATGTTTTGCGTTTAAAGCATGCGCTTGAAAAGGCACGAGGCCCTGTTATATTAGTCAGTAATGAGGTCGGGCAGGGGATTGTTCCGGCTAATGCCATGGCAAGGAAATTCAGAGATATGCAGGGACGTTTGAATCAAATAATGGGAGAGGTGGCTGACAGGGTCACAATGCTTGTGGCAGGTGTGCCTGTAAATATTAAGTAATGATTAATGTATTGTCTAACATAAAAAATGCCTGTGAATTTTTGACCATTGTAAGCTTTCCCTTTGGCCGTTCTGCTAACTCAGGTCGTGAGATGGCCGGATCAATGGCTTTTTTTCCTTTGATCGGCCTTGTTATAGGCGGGGCGCTGGTTCTATTCTCTTTTTTGCTGAATTATATATTGCCATGGCAGTGCGTTTGTGCAATTATCCTTGCTTTTTATGCCTATATCACAGGTGGTATTCATCTTGACGGGGTGGCTGATACCCTGGACGGGATGTATGGCGGGAAAGACAGAAAATCAGTGCTTCTGATTATGCGGGACAGCAGAATAGGCGCTATTGGTAGCCTTGGGATAATTTTTATTATCCTGCTGAAATTCGCAGGCCTTGCAAATTTGACAAACAATCAATGGATATTGATATTTTTAATGCCGCTTTGGGGAAGATGGACACAGCTTTTTTTGGCTTGGAGATGTGATTATGCGAGAAAAGAGGATGGCCTGGGGAAACCTTTTCTTGAGTTTGTAACCCATGGTGATTTGTTGCTTGGTTCTTTAATAATGGTAGCTCCGGCAATAATATGTTTGGGTTTAAAAGGATTTATTCCTGTTGCAGCAGCCGGTTTAAGCGCTTTTTTATGTTCTTGGTATTTTACAAAAAAACTTAGAGGTGTTACAGGTGATGTAATCGGCGGGTGCGGTGAATTTGTTGAGGTTTTTGTTTTTTATGTAACATTGATGGTTTCGTAAAAATAATGGGTTAAAGAGATGAGAAAAATTTAAGGTATTCAAAAATAGCAGGTAAATTAAAGACTATTTAAGTAGATAAAAATTATAAACAAAAAGTATTTATAAAAAAACAGGTTGGCCCGAAAGAAGTTGAACTTTTTATGAAGTCGTTTATGTTAATATTTAAACCTTCATAATATTAGTGAAGAAATTTAAGGAGGAGTGTGTAAATAATGAAACCATTTATTCTTCTATTGATTGTTATTTGTCTATTTTTATCTACTGGCACTGCATTTTCTGAAACAGTATATGTCTCAGATAGTTTTGAAATAACAATGAGGACAGGACCAAGTGGTGATTTTAAAATTATTGCAATGCTGAAATCAGATACCCCTTTAATATTATTGGAAGAAAAGGACTCATGGGTTAATATCAGGACATTAACAGGGAAAGAAGGCTGGGTTTTAAAACGTTATGTGAGGGATAAAATTCCAAACAGTATACTGGTTGAAACATATAAAAAAAGTAATCGGAAATTACGTGACGATATCAAAGAATTTAAAAAAATAAATTTTAAACTTAAGGAGACAAAAAAAAGTATTTTGTCTGATAGAGATAAAGGAGATAGAGAATATGGAAAGCTTCTTGATGAATATAATGCTTTAAAAAAAGACGCTGCAAATGTGATTCAGATAAGAGACGCATATGTAGAGACCAAACAAATTCTGGAAAAAGAGCTTAAAAAAGGTGTTGACCTGTTAAAGGAAAATGATAAATTGAGATTTTCTGCAAACATGAAATGGTTTTTGAGCGGAGCCGGCGTATTGATATTCGGCTGGATAATCGGTATTATTATGGGACGCTATAAAAGAAAACAACAGAGCCGTTTAATATTGATAGTGACTTGAAATTAATGATTGATAAAAAATTGTATAACGCATCTTTTGTATCGCTACATGGGATAATCATAAAGGTATCAACTATATAACATAATTTTTATTTAAATGAATTTTTATGGATGCGGAGGATTAGGCATGAGTTTAGGAAAAATATTAATTGTAGATGATGAGGAAAATATTCGTTTATTATACTCTGAAGAGTTAAAGGATGAGGGATATAACATTGTCACTGCAAGCGGTGGGGAAAAATTGCTGGAATTAATAGAAGCCGAAACCCCTAACCTTGTTGTCCTTGATATAAAGATGGTGGATTATAATGGATTAGACCTTTTGCGTGATATTAAGGCCAAATATAAAGATTTGCCTGTAATCCTTTCAACTGCATATGATAATTTTAAGGAAGACAGTAAATCATTGTCAGCTGATTCTTATGTTATTAAATCCTTTGATTTAAGCGAGTTGAAACTCAAGATAGCATTGGCCTTAAAGCATAAATCCTGAGTCCTTTTGGTTCATGTCGGTATACGTAAATAAAAAAAGATACTTGCACCTGCTGCAAGTATATGGGGGAGTATTGATGATATCAAGAGAGGCATGCTCCCCGCAAGCCCCAAGGAATTGCTGAACCCAACAGTAATCCAGTAGCTGAATGCCACAACAACCCCTATTACCGAAGCAAAAATTAATCCTGTGTGTTTCGCTGTTCCAAGGCCGAGGCATATTCCAATGATACCAAGAATGATGCATGATAATGGGAATATAATCTTGTTATAAATATTAAGTTTCATCTCCATTGTGCCAAGCCCGGAGTCTTTAAACCGTTTATAGAGTTTATAGAGTTGAAAAAGCCCCATGTCTTCCATTTTTTTTTGATTATCCAGGAAATCATCGATAGTTATGCTTGCATTTACCTCAGTGGATTTTAATGGAGAAATATTAAAGCCATCTGGTGTTATTTTTTTTATTAGTATATCCTTAAGCAGCCATTTGTCATTTGCAAGAGTGGCATTTTTAGCATAGATAATGGTCCGCGGCTCAAATGTCCCTGGTCTGAACATTATAATTGTAATATTTTTGCCAGTAGAAGAGTGAGGGGCAATCAGGCCGATGTGAAAAATCATATCATTGTCCCTGTACCATAAATTGGAACCCATCATCATTGTTGGAGTATTGGCGCTTTTTATCTCATCAATCCATATTCTGCGGGCCATCTCATTGGTATGCGGGGCAGCCAATTCTGAAATCATGAAGGTAATAACCGAAAACATCATGGATATAAATATAATGGCGACTGAGGCCCTGAAAGATGAAATCCCCGCAGCCTTAAGAGCTGTTATCTCAAGGTTGTTATCCATTAATCCTATTGTTATTATAGATGATAATAAGCAGGACACTGGTATCATGCTCGATGAAAAAACAAGTATATGACATGATAAATACTTGATAACTGAGGAGATAGAGGCGTGGTATTCAATAAAATCATCAATTTTTTCAAAGAAATTTATGACCATGAAAAGAGAAATCAGGCAAAGGATAATTATGCATAGAATCATTGTATATTGGCCCGCTACATATCGATCAAGTTTGAGTGTTGTCATGACTTGCATTTTTCCTTGTTTACAATTTTAACTGCCATCTCTTTAATTTGTTCAGTCCATCGTGTTAAAAGTATAAAAAGATACAAGGGTTTGCCGCGGTAGATTTGAATAATCAGAATAAGGCAGAATGGAAGCAGGATTAAATTTGGAAGCCAGCTTCCGAGAAATGAAGGTATGATTTTGTATTCAACCAGGCTTGAGCCGATTGTAAACAGACCGTAATATGATAAAAAAGCCAACATCCCTAAACATAGAACCATTATTTTGCCGATTCTTATTGTATTCATGCCTATGCCGAATGCTATGATAATTAATATCAGATTTGAAAACGGCATTGCAACGCGTTTATTTAGTTCCATTTTTATGTTTAGTTTTTTGTCAGGCGATATATCTTTTTTATAAAAGGCCTTAATTAATTGTGGAGTTGTCATGTCATTGTCTGATAATTTAAGATTTGCAGTTATATTTAAAAGGTCTATTTTTATGTTGTATATCATAAAATCTATTGTCCTGATATTTTTCCCCCCATCTCCAAGGGCATGAATTGTCCCGTTTTTGAGTTGAAAAAAAACCGTGTTTCTGTCTTGGGATGAGAAAAAGACGCCCTCTTTTGATAGAATAATATTTTGATTTTTAATATCGCGCCTGTCGCTGATCATTATATGCCTGAAATTTGTGCCGTTTATTTCTTCTATAAAAATAACAAGGGATGGGAAGCTTGTATTGAACTGCTGTGGTTTTAGTGTGGCGATTGCCTGATGGCTTGCAATTCGAACAATTTCTTTTTTAAAAAGTGTTGTGGCAGCGGGCCTTGCAATATTTGATATATAAAGGCTTAGAATTATTATTAAACAACCTGATAGAACAACGGGTTTTATGATATTGACAGGACTCAGCCCTGAATTTTCCATTATAACTAATTCATTATTAGTAGAGAAATTTATAAAAGTAAGCGTAACGGCAATGAGGCAGGAAAGCGGGATAATATAAATCAATAAATATGGGATATTCAGGGTAATAAGGTACGTAAGGTCTATAATGGAAAGTCCTCTATTTACAACAAGATCCATCATTTTAAAGGCTTTCCCGAGCAGAAATACCATGGTAAAGATAAATACTGTTGCAAAAATTGTTGTTATAATTTCTTTAAAGATATAATAAAAAAGAGTTTTTCCCATAATAATGATATTAAAGCACTTGGGGATATTTGTAAATATTCTATATGAATATACGGCATTGTTATTCTGGATGGTTCTATTTAGCATTTAAATTTCCCGATAACAAATCCTGAAAAACAAATAAATTACAATTACCAAAATTTGAAAATTTAAAACAATAAATATTGTAATTTGGTGTTTATGTTTTATTTTTGGTACAGGGAGGTTTTATGCAGGGGGCAGAACAATTTCCTATTCGCATGAGATTAGAGCTTGCTGAAAAAACGGAGTTTTCCAGATGGGCATTTTATTCTTCAAACAGTCGTGGAAGGGTCAGAAATGAGGTCCAATGTGAATTGCGCACAGATTTTATGCGTGATCGTGATCGCATTATTCACAGTAAGGTCTTTAGAAGACTCAAGCATAAAACCCAGGTTTTTTTTGCTCCTGTTGGTGATCATTACAGGACAAGGCTGACTCATACCCTTGATGTCTCACAGATTGCAAGGACAATAGCAAAGGGTCTCAGGCTGAACGAAGCATTGACTGAGGCCATTGCCCTTGGGCATGACCTTGGACATACTCCATTTGGACACGCAGGTGAAAAGGTTTTAAATGAACTAGTCCCCGGTGGATTTACACACCAGGAACAGAGCCTTATGGTGGTTGATTATCTGGAAAATG
>DAOWOC010000296.1 GCA_030642225.1 Deltaproteobacteria bacterium | reverse complement strand
GTTGAGATATCTCCGATTTCATCAAGAAAGATAGTACCGCCGTCAGCCATGGCAAACCTTCCGGGCTTATCTTTTTTAGCATCGGTAAAAGCGCCTTTAAAATATCCAAAGAGTTCCGATTCAAGCAGCGTATCAGGAAATGCTCCGCAATTCATTGCCACATATTTCTTCCTTTTCCTGGCGCTAAGGTTATGCAATGCCTTTGCAAAAAGCTCCTTTCCTGTCCCGCTTGGGCCCTCAATCAGCACGGTACTGTCACTCATCGCTATATCAGGCATGATCTCAAAGAGCTTCATCATTTCACGATTTTTGCTGATAATGTCCTCAAAAGAATATTTGCCATATATCTCTTTTCTAAGTATCTCAATAGCTGAAAGATCACGAAAGGTCTCAACTCCGCCTGCTATACTCTCATCATTATTATAAAGCGCAGAACTGCTGATACTTATCGGAACGGTTTCCCCCTTGCTGTTAAGGATATTTATCTTAAGGTTTATGCAGTCTTTGCCGGTTTTAATGGTTTTTTTTAATGCACATCTAACCTGACAGATATCAGCGCGAAAGACATCAAAACATTTTTGTCCAATTGCCTGATCCCTTGATATCCCTGTTATTTTTTCCGCAGCCCTGTTAAAAGAGGTAATATTCCAATTCAGATCAACTGTAAAAACCCCATCTGCAATACTGTCCAGAATTTTTTCCGTATGCAAATTACTCATTAGGCTAAATCCAAATAACAAACACTAAATAACAAACACTAAATAACAAATAAGACTCAAGACTCACGACTCAAGACTCACGACTCAAGACTCACCTTTCTGATTAAAGCAGATTCCCATCAACATCCATCAGCCTGACATCCCCTATTTTACTCTCCCTGATTTTATCCTTGATTTTATTAACATCTCCAACAACTATCCAGATAATCTCCTCTGGTTTAAGAAACTTTATGGCAGCATCACGTACCTGTGAAACTTCAATATTCCGGATATTGTCAAAGTAAGTAATCCAGAAATCATCAGGTAAATTATACCTTATCATTTCATTAATCACCCTGGATATTGCGGATGATGTCTCAAAACGACCGGGCAATGTCAAGGTTTTTTTATCCTTGGCCCTTGCAAGTTCTTCAATAGACAAGGGTTTGCTCCCGAGAATCTCTTTAATCTCTTTTTGAATCTCAACCATGGATTCCATGGTCTTATCAGTCTGCACTGATGCCAGCACTATGAACGGCCTTTGTCCGCGTGTATCTATTATCTGACTGTGCGCACCATATGACCAGTGTTTATCTTCCCTCAGGTTCATGTTTATACGCGACAGATAGCTCCCACCCAGAACCTCATTCATTAATTGAATGGCGAATTCATCGGGATAAACCTTTGGAGGCGCTAAATGGACGGAAAAAATAGTCGACTGTTTGGCTTCCGGCCTGTCTACAAGATAAATAATCGATTTTTCATGGTTTATTGCTTTCCCAATCTTTTTTTCAGATACTTCTCCGGCCTGCCAGCCGTTAAAAAGATTATTTATCTTTGGCAGGATTTCTTCCATGGTTGTATCCCCGACAATAACAAGACACGCATTATTGGGTTTAAACCAGTTTGTATGAAATTTTTTTAACTCATCGACATCAAGGCTTGATATAGATTCTTCTGTTCCTGATCCTGTAAAAGGCAGGCTGTATACATGATCCTTACCATAAAGCAATTCAGGGAAAAGCCTGAGTACAATTTTTACAGGCTCAGCCTTCTCCATCTCAATATCTGCAATCCCCTGTTTTTTCAACCTCTGAAAATTATCCTCGGGAAATGAAGGATTGAGTATTATATCAGCAAATATATCAAGTGATTCATCAACGTTTTCCTTAAGAGAGGATAATGTTATATATGAACAGTCAAGATTTGAATCCGTACTCAATTTTGCACCCAAAAGAGATAACCTGTCGCTTATCTCAAAGATTGTCATGGTTTTGGTGCCTTCATCAAGCATATCCATGGCAAAACCAGCGACACCTGGTTTTGAAAATTGATCTGAAGCAAAACCAGCATCAAACAGCATATTAAAATTAATAACAGGAGCTGCATGCCTTTCCGCAAGTATCACCTCAAGCCCGTTTTCAAGCTGCGCTCTTTGAAGTTCAGGAAATTTTATTTCCGGAAATTCCCCTGTCTCGGGCAGCTTTGTCCTGTCCGCATCTTTTTCAGATACAATACCATCCTTAAATGGATGCACCTCAAGAACATATTCGCCATCACTCAGCCAACGTATGGCAGCCTGTTTAAGCTCATCCCTTTTTGCGAATTTTATTCGTTTAAGCCGCTCCTTGTAAAAAGAAGGGGTATTCATATAAACCTCATTTCGTGCCAGAATATCTGATTTTCCGCCCATACCGCCTATACGTTCCATCCCACGAATAAAACTTGCCCTTTCCCTGACCCTTACGCACT
>DAOWOC010000099.1 GCA_030642225.1 Deltaproteobacteria bacterium | reverse complement strand
GTTTATCAAAATAAGAAATCCTTCCGCTGAATATTTTGTGTTTGCAGTGCTCTGACCATGTCTGCGCCAGAGCCTCAATCTCAATATCTGTAAAATTTTCACTAATGCCTTTATTTTTTCTTTCAAGGATTTTATCAGGATTATTTATATATTTTTTAAGGGCGTACATTTCTTTCAGATCAAGCGCAAGTATGCCATCCTGTGAAATTTTGATCAATTTTTCATCATTAACATTGAGATTGATTTGATTTACCGAGTCATTATATTTACCCTTCACACTTGGGACAATCGCATCTATTTTTCTGCTCCATGTCGGATCATGACCGGATATTATAGTACACCTGTGGATAAGCTGATTTCCTAAAAGGTCAGAGAATATGAGTTGAGCATCCATTTGAGTAATATCACCTTCTATGGCATACATAACGGATGTGTAGACACGTTCCTCATTATTTAATTTTCTTCCAAGAAGAAGGCCAAGGGATTCGCCGGCTGTTTTCCCGACATTATCCGTAACGCCAGGTTTAAAACCTATTTCAATCGCCCAGTCAAAATTGCGGGCAAGCGTGCTGTTTACTGCCCAGTCCTGAATAACAGGATCACTTAACGGTCCGGCTGCAAAGAGAGATAAATCCTTATCAGTAATTTCAGCATCAATTGTATAGATCTGAAATGTTTTTACTGATTTAATCGAAAGATTTAAATTTTCTATGATCTGTTTTTTTACCCGTTCGCCAGGGGCATCCATTATGCCTGGTTTGAATCCAACTTCAATGCGATCAGCCACTGCAATATTCCTTAAAAATTATTTGTTAGACATTTAATAATAGGGTAACATCTGTTAATTTTAAATTATCGTATCATAGAGAATAAACTTGTGTCAAAGATAAGCTTTTTTGACAATATATGATCTTTAATATTTTTAATATTGAACATTTATAAGGAGATAGAAAGGATTTAATAATGAAGATTCTGATATTCGGGTTAGGTGCTGTTGGACAGGTACTGGGCGGTTTTTTACAAAAAGCGGGGCATGATGTTTCGGCAGTCGGGCGATCAAAAGTGGCTGCTGCAGTTAATTTCAGAGGGATTGATATTAGTGGAATATGGGGGGACCATAGAGTAAAACTCAGCAGGACATATGAAGATATTAAAGAATTGCCGATAGAGCCGTTTGACTTGATACTCCTGACAATAAAATCCTTTGATACCCGTTTTGCCGCAAATGCAGTAAAAAAATTTGTTGGCAAAAAGACCATGGTAATCTGTGCGCAAAATGGGTATGGGAATTATGAAATAGCTTCTGATATCCTTGGTGAAAATCATATTCTTCAGGCCAGGCTGCTCTTTGGGGCCGAGTCTCTTGACCCTGGGAAGGTTAAAATAAGTGTCTTTGGCGATGATATAATGTTAGGCTCTCCAAAATATAGTATTGCTGAAGACCGTATAAAAGATATAGTAAAAATCTTTGTAGAGGCTGAAATTCCTACACGTTACACAGAAGATATAGAAGCATATCTCTGGGCCAAGATACTTTATAATTGCGCATTGAACCCGCTCAGCGCTATCTTGGAAACTCATTACGGCAGCCTTGGAGAAGATCAAAATCTCATGGCAGTAATGGAAGGGGTTATCCTTGAGATATTCAATGTAGCTGATGCCTATAATATTCCCATGTTATGGGATACCCCTGCGAGTTACATAAGATTTTTTTATGAAAAATTACTGCCGCCGACAGCTGCGCATCATGCATCCATGCTCCAGGATATTAAAAGCGGTCGTCCCACAGAAATAGATGCATTAAACGGTGCTATGGTCAGGCTGGGTGAAAAAGCGGGAATTAATGTAAGCATAAATAAAACATTAACGTGGATAATCAGGGGCAAGGAAAACATGCTGCGCATATAAAATATTTTTATTAATAGAGCTATAAAAAGGAGTCATAATTAATGCTTTATCGCGTAAAAAATTTTTTTGACTGGTTTGCAATTACAGGTAAAAAACGAGAAAAAGCCGGGGTGCTTGCTGAATTGACTGCAGCCAGGGCAGATGGGATGACACATTTAAAAGATTATCTTGCCCTTGCGGCTGTTGTTGTACACGCATGTCCCCGGCGTATCTTTGAAATCGGTACTTATAAAGGCCTTACCTCTGATTTTTTTTTAAAACTAAATCCTGATTGTAAGGTGGTCAGCATTGCCTTTGTCAGGTCTTTTATTAACAGCTTTTGGAGAAAATATAATAATACTGAACTTGACAGAAAGGATGTTGGGGCGTTTGTAAGTGATTATAATAAAAACCGTTTTATCCAATTATATGGTGATTCCCACAAATTAAAGGCCATGGATTTAAAAAACAGATTTGGCGAATTTGATATGATTTTTATTGACGGGGATCACACAAGAGAAGGGGTTAAAGAAGATACCCTGCTTGCAAAAAAAATCATCAGTGATAATGGGATAATCTGCTGGCATGATGTTAATCCCAAGGAAAAATATCTCGGTGTTAAAATGTATCTTGAGGAAGAACTCCCTTATACTGCGCTTGCGACATATGATGATTATATAGGTGGCATAGCCTGCTGGAGTAAATTAATAGAAGATTCTATTAAAAAGAAAAATTCATGAATCATCCTTTTTCTTTTTACATTCATTCATGCGTTTCAATTGTTTTTCATAGTAGCTGCGATTCTCAGCCGATAAATCAAGGGCGCGTTTCGCTGCGTCAATAGCCTGATCACACATATTGAGCGCAAGACATGCCTCAGCCAGGGTATCGAGGATATATGGCGATTCCATGAGGCGCAGTGCCTCTATAACTAAAAGAAAAGCCCTTTCAGGATCATATTGTGATTCATCAGGCGTTGTCAGTAAAAGCCAGGCAAGATTGTTTAATATCTCCGGCTGCTTATGATTAAGTAACAGGGATTTGTCATAAGCCTTCCCTGCCTTGTTAAAATTCTTTGATTCATTACAAAGAAAACCATAAAGATTATAAAGTTTATAGTTATCAGTCTCTTTTTCTATAAGCTTTTCCGTTATAATAGTCAGCCTCTGCAAATTTGTGCTGCTCGCAAGACTTTTTATTTTTGTATTAAATGCAACCACCATAATAATAATGGCCAATATAAAGATTATAAAAGAGGCCTTTATCTTGTTTTCATGTTTTTTTATGAGTGATGGTCTTTTTATACATTGGTCAATATACATTATGCGTTGAGGTATATTAAAATGATGCCAGTTTTTCTTTTGCCCCGAATCACCGGTTATTACAGCCAGTTTTAAAAAGGCTGAAATAAGACTCAACGGGTTAGTGCCTGCTTCAAAACAATAAAGATCAGCCTGACGTTCAAAATTTCTCATGAAATAACCAAAAATAAACCTGAAATACAGCAAAAATACAATAATTATCGGTAAAGTTGTTAAGAGTGAAAATAAAGATGTATCCACTTGGTTCCCGTGTGAGAGAAAAAGACGAATACCCAAATCAGAATTCAGCACGGCACCGATGAAATATTCTGAGATTGGCTGCATAAGGATAATAAATCCCAAAAAAAATATAAGATAATATATGAGATGTTTTTTCTTTATGTGTCCGATTTCATGAGTTACAACACCTGACATTTCTTCCCAGTTTAAAATCTCCTTAAGTTTCGGGGTTATCAGAAGATAGCGAAATAATGGGAAAATGCCTAAAACAGCCGCAGTGGCAATATCTTCGTCCATGATATCCCACATAATAATTTTTTTAAATTTTATCCCTTGCTGCATGGCAAGGTTTGATATCTTTTTTTTAAATTCCATGTCCACTGGTGTGGAACTGCCCCATAATAAAATAATAACACCAGGCCCGAACATGGATAAAAAAATTAAAAATACAGCAAAAAAAGTTATTTGCCAGTGAGGAGAAGCAAGGGCATATTCCAGCCATAACCATCCTGGCAGTGACAGGATATCAATCGTAAGTGAAATAAAAAACCATGGGAGAATGATTACCAGGTTAAATTTAATGTTATTAAATACGTATTGCCATGTACTCCCTGCCTTGTTTAATGAGCTGCCAAGGGCACGGTATGCCCACAACCATATGATTGATAAATGTACGATAAAAAACTAACGCCTAAAATATTCAGCCCGGTCCCCCATTCTCCAATAACCGGCACTGCCTTTAAAAATATTTTTAAATCAAACAGAAATATTGCACAGATAAAGATTACAACAGCAATAGCTGAATAAAATGAGATCATGCTCCGACACAGATTTTTGGCATCCTGTATATTTAATTTCCCATCGGTCAGAAGTCTCTTTACCCTGTTAAAACGTCTTTTAACGTGGAACCAGAATGATAAGGGTAAAATCAATAAAAAGCCCGATAATATTTTACAGGGAAGTAAATTGCAGCTGTCAGGAGCAGATACAAACAGTGTTATTATAATAATAAAATAAAAAAAATTGGCATTAATCATTATTGATTATTTTTTTCAAAACTGCATTAAAAGGCAAGAATATTTTTTCAATAGCTTGACAAGATATAGCAACGTAATTATTTTTTTATTAAATTATCATGGATTTGATAATTTTGAAACTATTTTTAAGCCTTGTTGGTTGATATGGAGGTATTGTTAAGTGGTTGACGAAAACGGGACTAATCTTGAAATGAAAAATCAATCGGAGGAAGAATTACAGGATGAAATTCAGGAAACAGAAGAATCCTTAAGCCCTGAAGAAGAGATAGAAAATTTAAAACAAGCCCTGGCTGAGAGACAGGATGCTTTAGTTCGTCTTTCCGCTGAATTTGAAAATTATAAAAAACGGCTTGACAAGGATAAGGATAATGTCTGCAAATTTGCCAATGAATCGCTTATAAAAGACTTGCTTCCTGTCATAGATAATCTGGGGCTTGCCATGCAGCATTTTGAAGATAATGTTGATGCCCTTAAAGAAGGGATTGCCATGACTTTAAAGGAATTTTTAAGCATACTTGAGAAAAATGGGCTTACCCAGCTTAATGCTCAGGGGGAAATTTTTGATCCTAATCTGCATGAGGCTGTATCCCAGGAAGAAACAACGGATGTGCCGTCCAATACAGTAGTAAGGGAATTACAAAAAGGATATTTATTAAAAGAAAGATTGTTGCGTCCGGCAATGGTGATCGTTTCCAAGGAATAATGATGTATATAAACCGATAATTAATGAGCATGGTTGAAAAAGTTTATTATCGTGTTTATTTTTTAATTTAATAAAATAATATTTTTTAAATAATTATAGATAAGCTTTTAAGGAGGACAGGATATGGGAAAAATTATTGGGAT
>DAOWOC010000080.1 GCA_030642225.1 Deltaproteobacteria bacterium | reverse complement strand
CCCGGACGATATCTTGTTCTTATGCCCGGAAGTGAGACACGGGGTATTTCAAGACAAATTCATGATGAGAAAGACCGTGAGCGGTTTCTTGAAATTCTGAATTCATTAAATTTGTCTAAGGATATAGGGCTGATTATTCGTACTGTTTGTGAGGGACAGACTAAAACATCTATAAAAAAAGACCTGAACAGCCTTATGCGTTTATGGACAATGATTCGTAAGGATGCACAAAATAAAAAAGCCCCTTATCTGCTTTATAAGGAGGTTGACCTTGCGTATAGAGCTATTCGTGATTTTTATACACCAGATATTGATATAATTCTTGTGGATAACAAGGATGTTGTCGAGAGGCTGAAAAGCGTTATGGGCATTGTTTCTCCAAGACAGAAAGGCATGATAAAATTTCATCAGGAAAAACGGCCATTGTTTGCAAAATATCAGCTTGAAGAGCAGATAGAGGATATTTTTAAAAACAGTGTTAAATTGTCCTCAGGCGGGCAGATTGTAATTGATCAGACAGAGGCGCTGGTGGCTGTGGATGTCAACACAGGAAAGTTCAGTCATCAAAAGGGGCATGAGGAGACAATTTTCAGAACCAATCTGGAGGCTGCTGTTGAAATAGCTCGCCAGTTACGACTTAGGGACCTTGGCGGTCTGATTGTAATTGATTTTATTGATATGATGAACAATAAACATATAAGAGAAGTTGAAAAAATCATTAAAATAGAACTCAAGAAAGACAAGGCCAAGACATCGGTTTCACGTATTTCAAAATTTGGTCTTCTTGAAATGTCAAGGGAACGGATAAGACCGGCTATAACTTTTTCCACGACCCTTCAATGCCCGCATTGTCACGGTACCGGAGTTATTAAATCAAAGGAGGTCATTGCCGTATCATTCCTGCGCCGTATCAGGGCAGGTGTCTGCAATGGGAGTGTGGAACGTGTTGAAGGCATGCTTCCCATGGAAACAGCTGATTATCTTTTAAATCATAAACGTTTGGAATTACAAAGTCTTGAGAATGAACACAATGTTAAGATATTCCTTCACACAGGGCCCGGTATCCTGTCTGCTGAAGAGATTTTAGAATTTATAAAAAAACCTGTTTTAAGTGAGCCTGCTGAAGAAAAAACAAAGGATGATATTAAGCCAAAGCCAAAAGCAAAGCCCAAAATGCAATCAAAGCCAAAAGCAAAAACAGAAAAACAGGTAGAAAAAGAAAAAGTAACAGAAGCGGAAACAGAAGTTAAAGCGGAAACAGAAGTTAAAACAGAAACAGAAGTTAAAGCAGAAACAGAAGTTAAAGCAGAAGTAGAAGCAAAAACAGAAGAACAAAAAGACAATCCCTGATTATTTTTAATAAAGGCGTCTCTTTTTATGAAATATCTGTTGAAAATTTTTATGATTATTATGGTTGTATCTGTGTTAACCTTTTCATAATGAGAACAATTGGCATGAGATACTGCTTCGGTCTGGTGTTGAATATGGCCGCTCGGACCCTATGGAAAATTCATACATATTGACACTCCTGAAAATATAATGACAAAATCTGCCAATAGTTTTGTTGCTGATTTTATCGGGCTTGATAATATTATTCAAGGTTTTGAAAAAGATTCAAGCCAATAGGGAAATATTTATTGGCATAAGACCTGGGAAGTGTCATTTTATGTCTCAATAGGGTCGTGTAAAGAGATTGATTATTATATTAAAAATCATACTTGTCATTTATCTGTAAAAAAAATCATACTTGTCATTTATTTGTAAAAGTATTATATTAAAAAAAGTATTATATTAAAAAATACAGGCAATAGAAAAATAATCGTTTCCAATGGCAACGAGGATAAAACCACATAGTATTTTCAAATTATTATTCCATATATATTTCATGATTTTTTATAATGTATCTATTATCTTAAATATCTTTAAATAATTATTCTTTTGACAAAGAGGATCCAAATGGAACTGGTTGAAAAAATATTAAATGGTGATATCGCATCAGCGGCAAGATTGATAACCATGATTGAAAATAACAGGGAAGATGCTGCAAGGATTATAAAGAAGATATTTTATCATACCGGCAATGCTTATATAATCGGTGTTACAGGTTCCCCAGGGGTTGGCAAAAGCTCGCTTGTCTCCGACATGATAAATGTTTTCAGGAAAAGGGGTGATACCGTAGGTGTTATTGCGGTTGATTCTTCAAGTCCCTTTTCAGGCGGGGCACTTCTCGGAGACCGCATAAGGATGCAGGATCATGAGGTTGATCCTGAAGGGGTCTTTATGAGAAGCATGGCTACAAGGGGGAATCTTGGCGGGCTTTCAAGCGCTACAAGAGATGTCTGTTATGTAATGGATGCCATGGGAAGGGATGTAATTATTATTGAGACGGTCGGTGTCGGGCAGGTAGAGCTTGATATTGTCAATATGGCATATACATCCATAGTGGTCATTGCCCCTGGTATGGGAGACAGCATACAGGCGATAAAGGCCGGCATTATGGAAATAGGTGATATTTTTGTTATCAACAAGGCTGACCATGAAGGAGTTGACGCTGCATTAAGCGATATGGAATATATGCTCCATATTGGCGCTGATAAAAAAGAGTGGCATCCTGAGATATTTAAAACAGTAGCCACAGAAAATAAGGGGATTGTTGAGTTAGTTGAAGGTATTGACAAGCATAGAAAATACCTTGAAGACAATGGTCTTAAATCCAAAAAATTTTACAGCATGGAACAATTGATAGATCTTATAAAAAAAAGGATTGAAAAACGTATACTGGATAATAAATTAGGTAAAGATAATATAAAAAAACATATTAATAGTATTCTTAAAAAAGAGATAGATCCTTATACTGTAGCTGACATGATACTTGATGATGCAGGCTTATAAATACTTTGTTTGTCCGGTAAAAATAGAGCAATAGAAGATTTATAACCATAAAATATGAATTCCAAATTTATAGGGAGATTATCTAATGGCAATTAATGAAACTGAAAAAATTAAAGAAGCAAGGAAAAACTGGCAGGAAGGGACATTAAAAAAAAATATTGAGCGCATGGGCATGATTGATCCACCTGCCATGTATACACCGACAGATATTGAAGGGTTTGATTTTATAGAAGATGTCGGTTTCCCCTGGAGAATATCCATTTGTTGCCGGCCGGCATGCAATCCCTGCAATTGCAGCCTTGTGGGGCAGGGGGAAAGTTTATGGCGCAGGCAAGGTGATCAAACAGGGGTTTGGTTATTCCGGATGCGGTACGGTTGAGGATTTACGAGATTTTTATCTTGGCGAAGGAGCCGGGCTTACCATGAGAGGGCCTAATCTGGCCTTTGATTTGCCTACACAAATAGGGCTTGATTCTGATGACCCGAGATCTGAGGGAGAGGTTGGCAAGGTTGGCGTGTGTATGGATAGTTTAAAGGATTTTGAGACACTTTACGAGATATTTCAAGGTGACAGAGACCTTGATAAAATTTCATCAAACTGGACAATTAACGGCACTACTAATCTTATCCTTGCCATGTATATAGCGCTGGCTGAAAAAAGGAATATCCCGATATCAAGCCTTAAAGGTACCCCGCAAAATGATATATTAAAGGAATTTGTCGCACGTGGGACACAGATGTTCCCTGTGGATGCCTCAATGAGAATGACAAGGGATACCATAACCTTTTGTACTGAATACATGCCAAAAATGAATACCATAAGCATATCAGGTTTTCATATGAGAGAGGCCGGAGCAACCCGGGTACAGGCCATAGCTTTTACATTTGCGAATGCAATCGCTTATTTCCAGACTGCGATTGATGCAGGACTTGACGTTGATCAGTTTGCCGGCAGGACAACCTTTCTTAACTTTGGCGGCGGCATGGAACTTTTAAAGGAAGCTGCCGCACGCCGTGCCGCAAGAAAGGTCTGGGCCAAGATCATGCGTGACAGGTTAAATTCAAAAAAACCGAAAAACTGGATATATAAGGAAACAGGCGGTGCGCTTGCCGGATATTGGACATGCACAAAACAAAGACCGCTTAATAACTGGATGAGGGTCGGTCTTGGTGCAGCATTTTCTGCTTTAATCGGCGATCCACCTGCGCTAGTTCCCCCATTTGATGAGCCTTTGGGACTTGGACACAGTCCTGAGGCTGATCAGCTGTCTGCAGATGCCGCAAGAATTATTATGGAAGAATGTAAATTGAGTGATGTTCAGGATGTCTTTGCAGGTTCCTATTATATAGAGTCCTTGACGAGCAGGTATGAAAAAGAAATTTTTGATCTGATTGACAGGATTGATGAAATGGGCGGTGCCACCAAGGTGGCTGAAAATGGATGGATGAAAAAGGAAATTGCAAGGAGCGCCTTTGAATTTGAGAAGAAGATGGAGACAGGTGAGAATATAAGGGTTGGTATAAATAAATATACTGAAGCAGATGAAATTGAGATAATCCCCAAGCTGACATCCATGTACCATTCAATAGACACGGCAAAGGCAGAGCAAAAGCAGCTTGATAAGTTAAAAAAATTAAAACAGGAAAGGGATAATAAAAAGGTGCAGTCCTGTCTTGAAAAAATTGAGAATGCAGCAAGGGATGATAAGGTTAATCTTATCCCGTTTTTTGTGGAAGCAGTAAAGGAATATACCACAATGGGAGAAATTTGTAATACATTAAAAAAAGTTTTTGGCGATGCCATGGATAATTAATCTCTATATACCGGAGTATAAACTATTGTTTAAGTATATAAAATCGGATACAAAAAAATATCTGTAATTATACCGGGAGGTAAAGATGACAGTAGATAATAAAATAAGGGTGCTGGTTTCCAAGATTGGTCTGGACGGACACGATAAAGGCGCAATGCTTATTGCAAGTATCCTGAGAGATGCCGGTATGGAGGTTATTTATACGGGATTGAGAAGAACACCAACGCAGTGTGTTAATACAGCTCTTCAGGAAGATGTGGATGTTATAGGGTTGAGTATACTTTCAGGTTCTCACCTGACACTCGTTTTAAAGGTAATTGAGCTGATGAAGGCGAAAGGGGTTGATGATAAAAAATTGATAGTGGGAGGTGTTATCCCTGATGAAGATATTCCCAAGTTAAAAGATATGGGGGTTGATGCTGTCTTTACGCAGAGTTCAACTTATCTGGAAATGATTGATTATATAAAAAAGGCAACCGGAAAAGAAGATGCCTCGACATAATATTGATAAATTTGTAAAAATTTGCAAGTGATTTTTTTAATTATAGCAGGAGTATATTGAAACAAAATCGAATAAATACAATATGTTTTAAAGACAGCATACCATCATGCATGATCTATGTGGATAATGAGGCTAACTGGTTTCATAATGATAACCCCATTATAAATAAAGCTATTTACCAACTTTTTTATCAGCATGTTTCAAGAGATGAAAAAGGGCGTTATCTAATCACTATGGGGGATGAACAGTGTTACCTCGAAGTAGAAGACACATTGTATGTGGTTGTAACCACTGAGTTTTTATCCTCTGAGCCTTTATCCTCTGATGATGATAAACCGGAACGTGTGGAAATATTATTAAATGATGGTTCCAGAGAATGTCTTGTGCCTGAAACTCTTTGGATAGGAATGGACAATATTATGTATTGCATGGTCAGGGAAGGTCTGTATCCGGCCAGATTTTTAAGACCTGCATATTATATGCTTGCACAACATATAGGTGAGGATGAGGAAACAGGGGATTTTTATCTCCTTATCAACAAGGTCTCCTGCCTTGTTAAAGAGGACATCAACAGGGAATATTGATAATTTTTTGCGAATGACATATGAGATAAAAGAGTGGCTCGGTTATTTAAATGAAAAGGGAAATAAACAGCAAATTTAAGAGATCAGAAAGAATTCTTTAACGGGACGTCCATGTGGAGATGACGCATTTATCTATAAAATAGAGGAAATTGCATAAAATAGAGAGAATTGCAGAGCGCAGATTAAAAGCCCTTCCTTGGGGAAGGCTGAGAAAAGATAAAAAATAGTCGCTG
>DAOWOC010000156.1 GCA_030642225.1 Deltaproteobacteria bacterium | reverse complement strand
CTTGGGAAACAGAATGCCTCACCATAAACAAGGTCTGCGGATCCGGACTTAAAGCAGTTATGCTGGCTGCTCAGGCTATCCAGACAGGAGACGCGGAAATTATTGTTGCCGGAGGCATGGAAAATATGAGTCAGGCCCCGTATTATCTTGAAAACGGACGCTCAGGGTATCGCATGGGAGACGGCAAACTGATTGATTCCATGGTCCATGACGGCCGATGGGATATTGTTAATGATTTTCATATGGGTGTTTCAAATGAGTTATGCTCTGAAAAATACAATATTACAAGAAAAGAACAGGATATTTTTGCAAATAAGTCTTATGAAAAAGCATGTAATGCAATAGAAAAAGGGGTTTTTAAAAAAGAGATTTTTCCGGTCATGGTTAAACAACGCAAAGGGGATTTAATAGCATTTGATACGGATGAATGCGCACGGCCCACAACTTATGAATCCCTGTCAAAGATGAAACCGGCCTTTCAAAAAGACGGGGTCGGCACAGCAGGAAATGCTTCTATCATCTCTGACGGAGCATCAGCCCTTGTAATAATGTCCATGAAAAAAGCGCGGGAACTCGGGTGCGAGGTCATGGCCGAGATAGGTGCGCAGGCTTCATTCAGTATAGATCTGAAATATGTTCTTGTTGCTCCAATCGGCGCCATACCAAAATGCTGTAAAAAAGAAGGGATTGATATCAGCGGCATTGATCTGTTTGAAATAAATGAGGCGTTTTCAGGATCAAGTTGCGCCATTATAAATGAATTAACTCTTGACCCATCAAAAATAAATATAAACGGCGGGGCAGTGGCCATTGGACACCCCATAGGGGCATCAGGCGCAAGGGTTCTCACCTCTCTGCTTTATGAGATGAAAAAACGTGATGCAAAACGCGGCCTTGCCACCCTTTGCCTTGGAGGCGGAGAGGCTGTCGCACTGATTGTAAAGAGATAATTGTAAATTATTTAAAAAAAAATAATTAAGGAGACACCATGAACTTAGACCTCTCTCAGGAACAAAAAATAATACAGGAAACTGCAAGACGTTTTGCAAAAACTGAACTTGAACCCCATGCAGCAAAGCTTGACCAAAATCAGGATAGGAAACAATTCCTTGAAAATTTAAAGAAATTGGCGGAACTAGGTTTTATGGGGCTAAATGTAAAACAGGAATATGAAGGCACAGAAGCAGGTGTAGTAGCCTTTAGCCTGGCCATGACCGAGATTGCGCGCGGCTGCACATCCGCTGCTGTCACCATGTCAGTCAATAATCTGGTCTGCGAGGTTATACAGGCGGTCGGTTCAGATGAACAAAAGAAAAAATATATACACAAAATCTGCAATGGTGAATACCCTGCCGGAGGGTTTGCTCTTACAGAAACCGGAGCTGGTTCAGATCCGGCAGGCATGCGTACAAGCGCTGAATTAGATGGCGATGAATGGGTAATAAACGGTTCAAAGATTTTTATTACAAGCGGGGAATATGCAGGTGTATTTGTAGTATGGGCAGTGACAGATAAAACCGTCCCAAAGGGCAAAGGGATTTCATGCTTTCTCGTGGAAAACGGGACAAAAGGTTTAACAATAGGCAAATCAGAACATAAAATGGGTCAACATGCATCCGCTACAAATGAACTTATATTTGAAAACTGCCGTGTACCTAAATCCGCTCTCATGAGCAAACTAAACGACGGTTTCAGGATAGCAGTATCCGAACTGGCAGGTGGGCGCATAGGAGTAGGCTCCCTCGCGCTTGGCATCGGACTTGCTGCCATGGATTACGCCACAAAATACACAAAAGAGAGGCAGCAGTTTGGCCAGCCCATAGCCAATTTCCAGGCTATTCAATGGATGATAGCGGATGCATATACAGAACTTGAAGCAGCAAGACTGCTCCTTTTAAATGCCGCATTTAAAAAAGAACAGGGCAGATACTTTGCCAAAGAAGCCTCTATGGCAAAGGTCTTTGCAACAGAATCGGCCAACAGGGCATGTTATTCCGCGCTGCAAATGCTCGGAGGATATGGTTACACAAAGGATTTCCCTGTTGAACGTTATGCAAGGGATGCCAGAATTACAACAATATATGAAGGCACAAGCGAGGTGCAGCGCATGGTAATTGCAAGGGAGATACTGCGCTCCATATCATGATCAGCAGCAAAAAACTCAATATTGACGGTTTATTAAGCAAATGGCATTGTTAATTAACAATGCCAAATAGATAAGGTGTATAAAATTATTAAATCTTAAAAATAAAATGACTTATCAACTGCAAACCACTAAAAAATCATTAAAAGAAAATTATACTGATAAATCAAAGATTGATTATCAAAAAATCAGGATATCCCATTGGGATAAATGCTCGACGCTAAAAAACCCGGGGCGTATCAGCGCATATTACCATAAACTGCTTCAGCATTATTATAAATTACTGATACCAAAAGGGCTTAAAATTCTGGAGATTGGCTGCGGGCATGGGGATTTATTATCATCTCTTAAACCTTGCATGGGAGTTGGTATTGATTTTTCAGGCCAGGCGATCAAAAATGCCTATAAAAAACACCCGGAACTTATATTTATTGAGGCAGATGCCCATGAAATAATATTAAAGGAAAAATTTGATATTATTATCCTATCTGATTTAATAAACGATGCATGGGATGTTCAGACCATATTTGCAATGTTAAAACAAATGATACACCCAAAAACGCGCATTATTATTAATTTTTACAACAATCTATGGCGCATACCGCTTGGCATAGCCAAAGGGCTCGGGTTGGGCGCTAATACCCTGGAACAAAACTGGTTTGCCCCGCATGACATATTTAATCTGCTTTATCTTTCCGGCTTTGAGGTTATCAGTCATAATCCAAGGATACTGCTGCCACTTTATATTCCGCCTTTATCCGGCATCCTTAATCGATATCTTGTTAATTTATCCTTTTTTAACTGGTTTGCGCTAACCACTTTTTTAGTGGCAAGACCAATGCCCCCTGCACAAACCCAGTCTCTTAAAACATATTCGGTATCTGTCATTATCCCGGCGCGCAATGAAGCCGGAAATATTGAAAATATTATTAAACGTGTTCCCAATATAGGCAGCGAGACAGAAATTATATTTGTTGAAGGTAATTCAAGCGATAATACTTATGAAACCATAAAACAAATAATCAGCAAATTCCCTGATAAAAATTGCAGCCTCTATAAACAGGCAGGTAAAGGCAAGGGCGATGCTGTCAGGCTTGGGTTTGAAAAGGCCGGGGGCGATATCCTGATGATTCTGGATGCAGACATGACAGTTCCACCGGAAGATTTAACACGTTTTTACGATACGCTGGTCTCGGGCAAAGGGGAATTCATAAATGGCGTGCGTCTTGTATACCCCATGGAAAATCAGGCCATGCGTTTTTTAAATATACTTGGAAACAAATTTTTCAGTCAGGCCTTTTCAAGCCTGCTCAGTCAATCAATAAAAGATACACTTTGCGGCACCAAGGTTATATGGAAAAAAGATTATAAACAACTGACCAAAAACCGGGAATATTTTGGAGATTTTGACCCTTTTGGGGATTTTGATCTTTTGTTCGGCGCTGCCAAGCTGAATCTTAAAATAGCCGAGCTACCTATACGCTACAGATTCCGCACCTATGGCGATACAAATATCAACCGCTGGCAACACGGCTGGCTGCTGCTTAAAATGGTCATTTTTGCGGCAAAACGAATAAAATTCATATAGATATTATATAACTGTTCACGGTTTACAGCTTACAGTTTAGGGTTTTCTAAAAAAGGCAAAATCAATGAAACAGTACGTCTATTTAATTATGAATAATTGATTTATAAAGTCGATTACCGTGCTGTAAATTCAAATGACGAGTCATAGCCTATATTAAGTCTGTATTTCGATTCAACTGTTAACCGTAAACCGACAACCGTGAACGCTTACAAATATCATTTGTTTGAACAGGAGATAGTTTATGGAAAAACCGGTAATTTGTGAATATGATGAAGGAGTGGCGCTGTTAACCCTTAACAGGCCGGCCAGAAGCAACGCTATAACACAGGACCTTCTTATTCATCTTTATAATTATTTGGAAATGATAGTTAAAGATGACAATATCAGGGTGGTGATAATTACCGGTAAGGGGAAATCATTCTGTTCAGGATTGG
>DAOWOC010000216.1 GCA_030642225.1 Deltaproteobacteria bacterium | reverse complement strand
TCCTCTATACGTTCGAACTCATAGATCGGAATCTGAACAGCTACGGGCTTCTGATTCTCATCAAGAACGATGCTTTTGTGAAGTTCAAGCATACCATACCTCCTAATTTGGTGTTCATTATTTCTCACATAACAAATTATTTCATAGTTTCTGGATAACCACACAATTTAAAAATTCGGGGCTTCAGAGACTTCATTTATGCAAGCATCCAATCTTACTCCAAGCTTCCTAACATCTTATTTTTCGATATATATTAATAATATATTAATAATATGTTATTAAAAAAAGCTTAACAAGTTTTTTTGTCGCTCTATTAAGCTTTCCGTATATCATACAAGAAATATAGATATTAAGTTTCTGGAGAATATGAAGTGAATTTATTGTACAAGCACAACAGGAAGAAAGAGAATGCATAAACATAAAGCAGGCAGGTTTATACAATTCATAGATAGAAAGATTAAAGTCATTTATAGCCTCTGCAATTTCTTCCTTTGTATCTGCCTGTAGTATAAATTCATTACCCCAAAAAGCCTTCTCCATAATTTTTAATGACTTATCGCTGGTTTCATGTCTATAATTATCATTGAATACATTTTTTCACTCTTCTTAATAGGGAAATTTAAAAATTCAAAAGATTTGATTATTAAAAAAAAATATTATAATTAAGAATAAAAATATCTAAAAATTATATTGTGTCAAAAAGTTTTCAAAAATTATAAAATGGTTCTCTCTGCCATTATAATTGAGAAATATTGTTGGTTTGTTTTTTTAAAGTCTTCTTGTAAATTATCTTAATTTATTAAAGTCCTTTGGAGTGATTTTATGATAGATGTACAGGGTTTGAGTATGAATTATGGTAAAATTAATGCCCTTCAGAATGTGGTTTTTAAAGTGAAAAAAGGGGAAGTCGTTGGGCTGCTCGGGCCAAATGGAGCCGGTAAGTCAACGGCTATGAAGATATTGACAACCTATCTTTATCCAACTTCGGGTACAGCATCAATATGTGGGGCGGACATTTTAACCGATCCCGGAAGGGTAAGGGAGCTTATCGGGTATTTGCCGGAAATATTACCCCTGTATATGGATATGGATATTAGGGAATATCTTGAATTTGTTGGAAAAGCCAGGGGACTGTCAAATAATTATCTTAAAGAACGCATATCCTGGGTGGTTGAAAAATGTGCCCTTAAAATGATGTATAGAAAACTTATACGGGAATTGTCAAGGGGATATAAACAGAGGACGGCCTTGGCACAGGCCCTTCTTCATGATCCTGAGGTTATTATTTTAGATGAACCCACCGCAAGCCTTGACCCGCATCAGACATTGGAAATTCATAAACTGATCAGTCAGCTCTCAAAAGATAAAACAGTTATGCTATCAACACATATCTTAAGGGAGGCTGAAGCTATAGTAGACAAGATTGTAGTTATAAGCAGGGGCAGAATCGTTGGTGATGGCACTGTTAAAGAGTTATATAAGAAAGTGACAGGACATAATAATTATTCAATTCTATTGGAATGTCCTGCATCTGATCTTAGTGATTCCCTGACCATGCTTGATCAGGTTATATCAGCGGATGTTGTTGATAAAAAAGAGAATATTAACACATATATGATTAAGGTAGGGGATGTTGATACAGCCAAAAGGCTTATTTCAAACAGGCTTCTTGAAATGAAAGTGCCTATACTTACAATGTATGACGAGGTTCCAAGTATAGAGCAGATTTTTTTAAAATTAACTGAAACAGAATATAATAATTAGTGGATTTTTTTAGCGCATAAAATAAAATTTTTTTTTAGTTTACTTTTTTTAAAGTTAATATTGATAGATTAAAATTCAATATTAACTTCTCAATCTGATTTTACCTTCCTGTTTTTCTACTTTTTTAAATAGTGCTATCCAGTTTCATAGATAAAAATCATTAAATTATTAAAAAAATTTTTAAATTCAGGTCATAATTTATAAAAAGGAGGAAATTATGGTAGGCATCAGTTCGTTTGGGGGTTACATTCCCCGTTATCGTTTAAATCGCATGAAGATTTATCAAAGTATGGGATGGATTAACAGGGCGAATATCGCTTATGCCAGGGGGGAAAAGGCCGTGGCTAATGTTGATGAGGATACCTTGACTATGGCGGTGGCGGCTGGAATTAATTGTGTGGCTGGCATTGACAGGTCACAGCTCGGAGGAGTTTATTTTGCATCAACAACCTTTCCATACCAGGAAAGGCAGAATGCAGGCATTATTGCCGGTGCGTTAAATATGAGGGATGATGTACGTTCAGCCGATTTTGCCGGTTCGCTAAAATCAGGAACTACTGCCCTTATATCAGCAATGGAGGCAGTGGCATCCGGCGGAGTACATAATCTTGTTGTCTGTGCGTCTGATAGCAGACAGGGAAAAATGGGAAGTCCACAGGAATTAATTTTTGGTGATGGAGCCGCTGCTTTTCTGGTAAGTGATCAGGATGTAATTGCTGAATACAAGGGGTCGTACTCGTTTACTTATGACTTTGTTGATCATTTTCGGGGTAAATATGCCAAGTTTGATCGCCAGTGGGAGGATAGATGGATCAGGGATGTTGGTTATGATCAGTTTATCCCTCAAATTATTAACGGCCTTTTAGATAAATATAATTTACAGCTCTCTGATTTTTCAAAGGTGATTTATCCGTGTAATTATGGAAGTGAAAGAAAAAAACTTGCTAAAAAACTCTCCTTGGATCCATTAAAAACCCAGGATATCATGATGGAACAGATAGGTGATATGGGGACGGCTCAGCCCATGGCCATGCTTGTTAATGTCCTTGAGGATGCTGAGCCTGGTGACAGGCTGTTAATCGTAGGATATGGAAACGGATGCGATGCAATATGGTTTGAGGTGACAGAGCAAATAAAAAAGCTTGAGAAGAGAAAAGGAATCACATGGTACCTTGAAAACAAGGCAGAGCTTGATGAATATTCAAAATATCTAAGCTGGCGTCATATAGTGTCTGCTGATATTGGTCTCAGGGGGGAAGAGGATATATGGGCAAGATGGTCTCTTGACTGGCGGTCAAGAAAACTTATCCTCGGCATGGTTGGATCTAAATGTACAAAATGCAATACCCCGCAGCTACCTCCCCAAAGGATTTGCGCAAATCCAAAATGTAATGCAATGGATCAGATGGAGGATTATGTATTTGCAGAAAAAAAAGGCAAGGTCTTTAGTTATACAGGTGAAAACCTGCCACCACAGATGAACCCTCCACAAAATAACGGCAATAATATGTTTTAGGTGGGTGGACGTGTAAT
>DAOWOC010000037.1 GCA_030642225.1 Deltaproteobacteria bacterium | reverse complement strand
CTTTTTTTCCATTCGCTCATATCCCCTGTCCAGATGATAAACACGTGAAATAGATGTTGTCCCTTCTGCCGCTAATCCAGCCAGTACAAGGCTTGCGCTTGCCCGCAGGTCTGTTGCCATTACCGGCGCACCTGAAAGCCTTTCAACACCTTTGACAATAGCAGTATTGCCTCTGACCTCTATATCCGCCCCCATTCTTTTAAGTTCGCTTATATGCATGAAACGGTTTTCAAATATGGATTCCGTTATTATTGAAGTCCCTTTTGCAAGACACATCATAGCCATAAACTGTGCCTGCATGTCTGTTGGAAATCCTGGATAAGGCAATGTTTTAATATTTGTATTTATGATAAAAGGGGAGGGTGCAATACAAAGTCTGTTTTTGTCAATATTGATTGATGTTCCAGCCTCTTTAAATTTATGCAGGATACCCTCCATCTCGTGTAAGGGCGATTCGATTATATTAACGCTGCCTTTTGTCATTGCTGCAGCGGCAATATATGTGGCTGCCTCAATCCTGTCAGGCATAACAGCGTAAGATGTTGATTTGAGTTCATCAACACCATTAATGGTGATTATATTAGTGCCTGCCCCGCTTATCTTTGCTCCCATTGAATTGAGCATATTTGCAAGGTCAGGGACTTCGGGCTCTTTTGCCGCATTTTCAATGATGGTTTGTCCTTTAGCAAGCGTGGCGGCCATCATTAAATTTTCTGTGCCGGTTACAGTAATCATATCAAGGTATAGATGACACCCTTTAAGGCGTTTTGCAAAGGCATAAACATAGCCGCCTTTTAATTCGATCTTTGCGCCCATCTTTTTTAGGCCATTTAAATGAAGATCAATAGGCCGAGCGCCAATAGCGCACCCACCCGGGAGAGAAACCGCTGCTTTGCCCCATCTTGCTATTAATGGACCAAGCACAAGCACTGATGCGCGCATTGTCTTTACCATTTCATAAGGCGCTTCCATGCTTGAAAGATTGTTTGTATCAATAGTCAGCCCGTTTTTATTTGCAGTGATTACCCCTCCCATGCCTTTGAGAAGATTTACCATGGTGTCTATATCTCTCAGACCCGGGATATTATCAATATGACATGGAGACGCTGTAAGCAGCGCTGCCGCCATAATCGGAAGGGCGGCATTTTTTGCCCCGCTTATAACCACATCTCCATTCAATGGGACATTGCCTTCAATAATTAGTTTATCCATATGTAACCTTTTTTTATTATGTTTACTCTTTTTTGCCGCTGACCCACCTTGGGAGACCTGAATAATCCCTGCCAAAGCAAATATCAGTAAAACCGGCCATGTTAAACAAACCCTGCACAAGTTCTGCCTGATTACAGCCTGTTTCTACTATAAGATACCCCCCGGAGGCAATAAATGAAAATGATTGAGGGATAAGTTGTTTATAAATATCAAGCCCGTCGATGCCAGCAAGAAGAGCATCTTGCGGCTCAAAATCCCTGATATGGATATCAAGTTTCTCATACTCGTCTGTTGTAACATATGGAGGATTACTGATAACAAGATCAAAACAGTGCTTGTTTGATATAGGTTTAAAAAGATCGGCAACCATAAAGCAGATATTTTTATCAAGGTCGTGTTTTTTAGCATTTTTTATGGCTATTGACAAGGCGTCAGCGCTTATATCAGTAGCAATCACCTTTGCCCCGGGTATTTCTGTTGCAATAGCAAGGGCAATAGCTCCTGAGCCTGTCCCTATGTCAGCGATCCTTGGATTTTTTGTATTTATATCTAAGATATTATATAATTTAATGGCATGTTCAATCAGGCATTCGGTCTCGGGCCTTGGTATTAAACACCCAGGCCCCACAAACAAATCCATTGTCCAGAATGACTGTGCACCAATAATATATTGCACGGGCTCGCCATTTACCCGCCTTTTTAAGAACATCTTGAATCGTGAAAGTTCATCATTTGACATGGGCTGCTGATAATTAAGATATAATTTCAGCCTTGATGTGGATAATGTATGGGCAAGGAGAAGTTCCGCATCAAGCCTTGATTTTTGTCCTGTTTTATTCTCTAAATATTCAAGTGTCCATTGCAGGAGTGAAGAAATAGTCCAGATATTTTCAGCCATGATTTTAATTTAGAGAGGATAGTGCAAGTGTTTGAAAATGTGTATTTAATTTATCTATAATCTCCTGTATGTCACCCTGCATAATAGATTCAAGCTTATAAAGAGTAAGCCCTATCCTGTGGTCAGTAACCCTGCCTTGCGGAAAATTATAGGTCCTGATCCTTTCACTTCTGTCACCACTTCCCACCTGAATTTTTCTATCATGGGATATCTGATTCTTTTGATCAGTCAGCTTTTTGTCAAGGAGTCTTGATAAAAGAACCTTCATGGCCTTGGCCTTGTTCTTCATCTGTGATTTCTCATCCTGGCACTGTACAACCACATTGGTCGGAAGATGGGTTATACGGACAGCTGATTCGGTTTTATTTACATGCTGACCACCAGGACCGGATGATCTGTAAACATCAATGCGGAGTTCAGTCGGGTCTATCTCGACATCCACCTCTTCAGCTTCAGGTAAAACTGCAACTGTTACAGCAGAGGTGTGTATCCTTCCCTGGGATTCTGTTTCAGGAACCCTCTGAACACGGTGAGCACCACTCTCATGTTTTAGCTCGCTGAAAGCCCCCTTGCCTGTTATTAAAAAGATGATTTCCTTGAAACCTCCAACCCCGGTTATGTTTGAAGACATAACCTCTATTTTCCATGATTTTTTTTCAGCAAAATAGGAATACATCCTGAAAAGATCCGCAACAAAAAGGGCTGCTTCATCTCCGCCGGTTCCGGCTCTTATCTCAAAAATAACATTTTTATCATCATTAACATCCTTGGGCAGAAGGAGTATTTTTAATTCATTTTCTATGCCCTGGATTTGATCCTCAATATTAACTATCTCCTCTTTTGCCAGCTCACGGATATCACTATCACTGTCTTCAAGAAGAGATTTATTATCCTCAAGTTCTTCACACATTTGTTTATATATGCGTATTTTTTCAACTACCGGCGCAATCTCCGCATGTTCCTTGGATATTTTCATAAAGTTACGGCGGTCATTTATCACAGAAGGATCAGCAAGGGACTGCTCTATCATCCGCAATTTTTCTTCTAATCGATTTAATTTATCAAGCATTTTACTAATATTTCCGATTTTCTAATTTTCAGACGGGACAATTTGTTCATGTTCAATCTTTAAAGCACTTTTCAATGCCTTAATAGCCACTTCTATCTGATCATCATCCGGCTCTTTTGTGGTTATATGCTGCATCCATAACCCGGGTTTAACCGCAAAACTCAATAAAAAATTATTCTGATATTTTCCGCTCAGTTTGATGAATTCATAAGATATCCCGGCTATGGGAAACATTAGGGCCATCTTTAAAAAAATTTGCAGGATATTGGATACGATTATCCCGTCACCCTTAAAAAATGGCAAAAACGGGAATACTAATGAAAAAATAAATATACTTATCAAGAGCACTACAAGGATAAAAGCCGTGCCGCACCTTGGGTGAAATCTTGAATATTTTCTTACATTTGAGACAGTAAGTTCATCCCCTGCTTCATAAGCAAAGATGGATTTATGTTCTGCCCCGTGATACTGGAAAACGCGCCGGATCTCCTTTGATAATGAAATAAGAAGGATATAGGCAATAAAAAAGAAAATTTTAATTACGCCATCTACCAAGTGAAACCAGAGACTGTTAATATCAAAATTAAAATATGGGAGATGCCCCATGACAGCGCTCAGCACATGTGGCAGTACAACAAAAAGCAAAAGGCCTAATGCAAAGGCAAGTACTATAGTGCCTGTCATCGCGAGGGGACTTAAGGGCTCTTCATCTTGATCAAGTGCCTGGTCAGCTGAAAACATCAGGGCCTGAAACCCGTTTATCATCGCCTCAAGCAGGATCAATCCGCCGCGCAAGAAAGGCCACTTTAAAGGTTTTATTGACCTGGATATGGATTTCCATTCATCCTCCCTGACGATTATGCTGCCATCAGGTTTTCTTACCGCTATGCTCATGGCCTTTGGAGAACGCATCATTACGCCCTCAATAACAGCCTGGCCGCCCACATCTATCCGGTCATGTTTAGATATCAAGATAAAAGACCTGAGATATCACTTTCATATTATTTTTGTAACTTTTTGCTGATCTGAGCATGTGCATCAAAATCAGAATATTTACGTTTAAAACGTTCTATGCGCCCGGCTGTATCAATAAGCTTCTGCTTGCCTGTAAAAAACGGATGGCATGCCGAACAGATTTCAACAGATATTTTTTCCTTGTTACAACGCGTTTTAAGCTCATTTCCGCATGCACAGCGAATTACCGAGTCCATATACTCAGGGTGTATGTTTTTTTTCATATTTATAAAACTCCATATATATTTTTTTTAATTTAAAAAACTCTTAAATATATCTCTTATGGCATAATTTTTCAAGCATATTCATGAAACTTTTATTTTGCATTTAAAAAAGACTTATAAGCCTTGTAAGCCATAAAAATATCACCTTTTGACGACAACTCAAACGGGGCGTGCATGGATAACAGAGACGGGCCGCAGTCTATTACAGCTATGTTGTGAGAAGCTAAAAATTTTGCAATGGTTCCGCCGCCGCCCTCATCAATCTTCCCGAGCTCGCCTGTCTGCCAGACAATAGAATCTTTGTTAAAAAGATTCCTGATCCAGCCTACATATTCTGCATCAGCATCATTTGCACCGTATTTTCCACCTGAACCTGTAAATTTGGTTACACAGACACCGTAACCTAACATGGCAGCGTTCCGTTTCTCATGAACTTCAGGATAATCAGGATCAAATGCACCGTTTACATCAGCGGACAATGCCATGCTCATGGACATTGCATCAAGAATATTACCGGTGTCAGGCACAATATCCTCATCTTTTAAGATATTTGACATCACTATCTCGATGAAACGCGATTTAGCTCCGGTAGCTCCATCACTGCCAATCTCTTCCTTATCATAAAATATCGCAATACTTGTACGGTCAGGATTTGATGTCTCCAAAAGAGCCTTAAGGCTTGTAAATGCGCATATCCTGTCATCCTGTCCATAAGCGCCAATCATAGAACGATCCAGACCCACATCAGCAGCCTTTCCAACCGGCACCACCTCAAATTCAGAGCTTATGAAATCCTCTTCCACTAAACCATATTTTTCATTCAGGATACTGAGGATATTGAGTTTAATACGTTCTTTAACATCTTTATCACTATCAGGAACAGGTCTGCTTCCAATGACAAGATTCATTTTTTCCGCTTCAAAGGCGTCAGTAAGTTTCTTTTCGCGCTGTTTGCGTGCCAGATGAGGTAAAATATCCGATATGGTAAACACAGGGTCATCATGACCATCACCGATCGCAACATCAAGTGTTTCACCATTATTTAATATTACATGACCATAAAGCGCCATTGGCCTTGAAAGCCATTGATATTTCTTTATCCCGCCATAATAATGGGTCTTTAAAAAGGCAATCTCCGTGTCCTCATACAAGGGATTCTGCTTAAGATCAAGCCTTGGTGAATCTACATGGGATGCTATCAATCTCACTCCCTTAAGTGCGGATTCGCTGCCTTTTACAACTAATGCAACATTTTTGTTTTTCATATCGATATAATATTTTGGTTGAGATTTTCCATACTCATATTTCTCAAAGCCATTGTCCTTTGCCTGTTTTATTATCTCAATAACTGCAAGACGTTCGGTCTTTGCTACATCTAAGAAATTTTTGTAAGACCGGCAGAAATTTTCTACATCAATATTTTCCTCTTTTGTCAATGAATCCCATACAAGTTTCTTTGAATAAACAAGTCTGTCTCTTAATTTTGCAATCTTATCATTATCTTTTTCCATGGTTTTCCTCTTGATTTCATCAATTATGTTTTATATTCAGCTCCTGACAAGATACCAGCAGGCACCAGTCTGACAGGATAAATATCTTAACGCATTCTATATAAATTTTTTGAAGATATTAACAAAAATATTAATTTAAAGCAAGGGCGTTGCTGTGAGGGAAAATAGAATGGGCTTATCCATTTACCCATCTTTTTACCTGTTTTTTTTACCATTAGGTACGCCCCGAATAATTTTTATGATTTGACTTGATACAGGGGGGCATCCTGATACATAAATCCCCCTTTTTTTGTGTTTGGCTATGCAATTTCCAATACAAATGGTGCCGCGCGGGACAGATTTATGCCCCTTTCCTATTGCTATAGTGATATCCTTTTGTCCTGGGAAATAGTCAAAAATATGCTTTTCATAACGTTTCAAAAACATTAGTAACGTTGATTGACAAGCGCTGCAAGACTGTTTATCAAGTATGGTGATGCCAGGGAAATTTATTGATAAATTGTCAGGCGGAGGCTCAAAAGGGGATATCAGATCACGCCAGGATTCAGGGCTGATATCTATTTTAGAGATATCAATTATGCCATATCCCCGTTCAGCCGCAATACGCAAGTGCGGAACATCCTGTGCCTTGAGTCCCATAAGAGAGCAGGCAACAGCATCCGCTGCAAATGGATCGACCCCGGCTACAATTACATCCAGTTTTTTTGCCCGGCCCGCGCTTGGCCCCATGCCCTCCATTCCAACCGTGCCGTCAATAATTGATAAATGAGGCCGCAGGACCTTCGACATGTCAGCAATGGCAATATTGAGAGGTAAATCATCTATCCCCTTAATGGGCGGCAGCATATGAAGATCAACCTTGCTGCGTTTCCACAGGCACCCTTTCATATTTTTAACAGATAGAGTGACACCTGTATGCATGTGCATCTTCATAACAGGGATTGAAACAATTATATCATGATCAAGTACATCAGGACAGACCTTAAGGGATTTTATCGCGACACCATTTTTAACAGCCACTTTAACAGCCCGTCTGCTATCCATATCCAATAACATGCATCCCCTGTCACGAACAACCGATGCAATACCGGATGCCTCAAATGCCTCAATAGCATTGACCCCTGTTATAGGGCTTTCCCCCACTGAAACAATCGCCCCTGCCTCCATAAAAGCATCAATTGCTGCTGCAATAACCTGTGGATCTGTATTAACACCAGATCCAGGCGCAGCAATCCTGCCGGTATTAGGTTTTAAGAGTACCCGTTTGCCATTGGTTAAGGTAATGTCCAAATCAGAGAGGATATCCCGTGTGTTTTTATATGCGCCATTACCTGTGGCAATATGTATCTTTGGGTTTTCTGGAGCATCAGGAATTTGCTTTATAATTTGCTTTATATTAAAAGGATTTTTATCCACCTGCAAAAATCCATTTTCTTATTTTGAGCATTATATTTTCATCATTCCTTGTATAAATAAAAATATTTTATTCTATTTTATACAGCTGATAAATTTTATTGAAAAGGAACGCAATAATAACAAAAGTTTAACACATACCGGTTGGGAATGTAAATACCATGTTGTATGGGTTTTTATGAGTAGATGAAGGGTTAAATATTTTTTATCTCGTCAATAGGTTATTATTTCAAAAATTCCAGTAAATATAGCAAGATATATAATAAAGTTAAAGTTTTTTGTAATATTTTAGGGGGTTTTTTACAGGCTCAAAAGTCGTAAACAGTAGCGGTTTAAATAGAGTTTATCTTATACAAAGGCGTAAAAATTTACAGCCTTTGTATAAGATAAACAAGGGT
>DAOWOC010000146.1 GCA_030642225.1 Deltaproteobacteria bacterium | reverse complement strand
GGCGACCATGTGGTATTATCATCTAAATTAATTGAGATTGGTTCATCCATGACAAGGGATGATTCATTATAGCCCGATATAATAGCCTGAGCATAAATAAGAGGTTTAATCAGTGACCCTGACTGCCGGTATGCCTGTGTTGCACGGTTGAACTGGCTTTTTTGATAATCACGGCCCCCGACCATTGCGAGAATCCTGCCTGTTGAGGGTTCCATAACCACTACTGCGGCCTGGAGTTGTTTGTCTGTACCGACAAAATCGGGATATTTTTTTTCAAGTTTTATTAAACCATTTAAAACAGCCTCTTTTGACCAGCGCTGGATTTGCATGTCAAGCGTTGTGTATATATTTATCCCGATTGACCCCAGTGTTTCTCTTGGATAGAGGTTTTTTATCTGAGTTATGGCATAATCAACATAATAAGGCGCATGTTGTTTGCCATAGACAAATCCAACTGTCTTAACAGGCTTTGATATTGCTGTTTCATAGGATTCTTTTGATATTTTTCCCTCTTTAAATAAGATTTTTAATGTAAGATTTCTTCTTATCTTTGCGGCTTTGGCATCGTTATATGGTGAATAATGGGCAGGAGCCCTTATTAAACCGGCAAGAAGCGCACATTGGTCAAGTGTCAATTTTTCAACAGGACGGCCAAAATAAAATCTTGCCGCCTCCCCGACCCCGTGTATTTCAACTGATCCTTTTTGGCCGAGATATACTTCATTAAAGTACATTTCAAGGATTTCATCCTTGGTGTAATAGGCCTCAAGGACCATGGACATTATGGCCTCATTGAATTTGCGCCAGTAGGTTTTTTTTTGGCTTAAAAAAAGATTTTTAACAAGCTGCTGGGTTATTGTTGAGCCTCCTTCACGGATCCTGCCGGAAAGAAGATTTTTGGAAAATGCGCGCATAATACCTTTAAAGTCAAGTCCAATGTGGGTAAAAAAACGCCTGTCTTCCAATGCGAGCGTGGCGTTTATAAGATTTTCAGGTATCTGGTCAAGGACAACAAGATAACGTTCTTCCCTTTGTTTTCCATAAAAGGTTGATATCTCAACAGGAGCAATTTTTATATTTCCGAGCATAGCTCCGCTTGATGTATCTATAATTTTTTGAATTATCCCTTTATTGTGGTATATCTTTACAAATCTTATCTCTTGTTGACCGTTAGAATAGAGAAATGCCCTTTGATAAAGGTAAACAATATTTTTGCGGGTTGAGAATTCTCCTGGCATGGCCGGTATTTTTTTTGTTTGAATATAGTTAAGATTTTCAAGGCGTTTATAAAGACCTGTTTTTTTAAAATTGATTCCCGGATAGAGCATTACGGGTGCGGAGTAAACCTTGGATGGGATATCCCAGCGACTGCCCTGACAGCGGACCAGGATATTTGCCCCGAGAAAAACAACATAAAATGCGCCTATTGTTAACAGGAGCAGGAATAGCAATAAAAAAAAGGATATAACCCTTATCTTTTTATACCTGGATTTTTTTTTGGTCTTTGACAAATTTTTAACCTGATTGATAATTAATGCTTATTATTAATATATATAAATTTATCAAGATTAATTCAATCATGATTTTATCATTTGTGTTTAATCCAGCTTGATTTAAAAATAAACAGACTTTATGAAAATCATAGTGAGATTTTTTGTAAAGTCATCAATATAGAGCTTGACAGGATTAAAGAGTATTGGTTAACCTCCTATCATTTTAGGGAAAATTTGATATTTATATAAAAATACAGGGTTAGTAATATGGTTGATATATTAAAAGGATTGACTCATAAGGCGATTGATGGCAAGGGGATTGACAAAAAAGAGGCCATGATACTTGCCCGGCTTTCATCCGAGCATATTTTATCATTATGTGAGGCTGCTAATAATATCCGCATGAAACGGTTTGGCAATACTTTGCATACCTGTGCGATTGTTAATGCAAAAAGCGGTTTTTGCAGTGAGGATTGCAGATTTTGCGCTCAGAGTATTCATTATAAAACCGCTATAAATACCTATCCGTTGATAACACCACAGGAAATTTTAAAAGCAGGTAAAGAAGCTGAAAAAAAAGGCGCAACCCATTTTAGTATTGTGACCAGCGGCAGGGGAGCCGGTTTAAAAAAAAACAGGGAAGAATTTTTTAAGATCATAGAGGCTATTGAGCTGCTTTATAAAGAGACACATCTTAAGGTTGATGCAAGCCTTGGTATATTAACAGCAGAGGAGGCCGGGCTGCTCGTTGGGGCAGGCGTTTATTATTATCATCACAATCTGGAGACATCCCGGGGGTTTTATAATAAGATAGCAACAACTCATTCATTTGATGACAGGATAAATACCATAATAATTGCCCAAAAAGCAGGTATGAAAATATGTTCAGGGGGCATAATTGGTCTTGGTGAATCAATGGAAGATCGTATTGATATGGCCATTCAGTTGCGTGAGCTTAAGGTAAAGTCCGTGCCAATAAATATTTTAACCCCTATTTTGGGAACCCCTATGCAGGATGCGCCAGGATTACAAAGGCACATTATTTTGCAGACCATGGCTATTTTACGGTTTATTCTTCCTGATACTATTATGCGGCTTGCCGCTGGCCGTGAGAGAGGTATGGAGGAAATTGATAAGGCATTTCTTTCCGGTCTTAATGGCATTATGTTAGGAGATTTCCTAACTACTACGGGTAATAAATCTACTGATGATTTAAGGACACTCCATGATTTGGGCTTTGATGTCCCCGGACAATAGAAATATTCAGGGAGTTTGATTTAGAGAGGCAAAATGGGGCTTCAAACCGTTATAAAAAAAAGGCTTCAAAATATCCCGTCTGAAAAGATGAGGTCTTTGAGGACTATTCAGATACTGGATGGCCGTACATGCCTTTGGCAGGGGGAAAAGGCACTTAACTTTTCCTCAAATAATTATTTGGGACTGGCCACTCATCCAATGCTGAAACAAAGGGCCAGGGAATGGACAAGCGATTTTGGCACGGGCGCTACCGGTTCGCGTTTGATAACCGGAAACATCTATCTTTATGAAGAGGTGGAAAAAAAAATAGCAAAGTGGAAGGAGACTGAATCGGCTTTATTGATAAGTTCAGGGTATCAGGCCAATGTTTCTGTGCTGGCAACTATAATGAAAAGGCATGATCTGGTATTTTCCGACCGTTACAATCATGCAAGCCTGTTAAATGGGATACAGTTAAGCAGGGCAGGCTTATCAAGATATAAACACAATGATCTTAAAGATCTTGAGAAATATCTTCAAAAAGCTGATCAAAAAAAGAATAAATGGATTGTTTCTGATTCAATCTTTTCAATGGATGGTGATAAGGCTGATATCAAGGGACTTTCTGATCTGTCTCAAAAATATGGCGCTGGTTTATATATAGACGAGGCGCATGCAAGTGGGGTATTTGGCAAAAATGGGGGCGGTTTGTGTCATGGTTTTAATGATATAGATATTGTCATGGGTACGTTTTCCAAGGCCATTGGGAGCTTTGGCGCATATATAGCCTGCTCATATGATATGAGGGATTTTCTTATCAATACATGCCCGGGGTTTATCTATACCACTGCCCTTCCGCCAGGGGTACTTGGCGCTATAGATGCCGGAATTGACTATGTAATGAGCCGGGAATGTGATGAGCTTAGAAGCGGACTTGATAAAAAGGCCGTAATGGTTCGCACTATTCTGAATGAAAATGGATTTAATACAGGCCTTTCAACCACCCATATAATCCCACTTATATTAGGTAAAGAGTGTATTGCCCTGGATTTTTCAAAGGCATTGCTAAAACAGGGTATCCTTGGAGTGCCTGTCCGTCCACCAACGGTTCCCAAAGGGACATCAAGGATACGGTTTTCAATAAGCGCCGCACATACAGAGCATGATTGCCGGCGTTTAGTTGATGTTGTTATTAAAACAGCAAAAAAACTTAATTTTGACCCGTGTATGGTAGAAGATGAAACAAAATAAGCGCATATGGATTTTTTTGCCCGGCTGGGGTGGAGATGATTCCATATGGGATGGATATAAAGTATTACCTTGTCCCTCAGATGATACTCTGTTTTTGGATTACGGCTATTTTTCTGTTAACAGGGATTTTACACCTTTGGATTTTAATGGGATTATTAAAGGCCTTCCACATGAGAAAATTATTATTGCCGGGTATTCTCTTGGCGGTTTAATTGCGCTTGGTTCACCTTGTCAGCGTATTAAAGCGATTATACTTTTATCATCATTTCCGTGTTTTTGTCCTACACCGGAGTTTCCTCTTGGGAATGTCCCTGAAATTATTGAACAGATGCAAAAGGGT
>DAOWOC010000013.1 GCA_030642225.1 Deltaproteobacteria bacterium | reverse complement strand
GGATATATCTATTCACTCTAATCGGATACTCACGTTCTATAATCTCGATAGGAGCATTTCTGGTGTTAGTCATATGAGTCTGGTGTGCATCAGCACCATCATCATCATGTTTTGCTCCCCTTCCACATGCGTATGTCTTTCCATTGCTATTAATACAGCCGCAGGCTGGGTTGTTCTCCTTGGATGCGCCCATGCCGGAATTATTAATGTGCTGAAACATTTTCAGGATAAACTTGGCATTGATAAATTTTTTGCTGTTATAGGCGGTACTCATCTTGGTTTTGCAAATGATAAGCAGCTTGAAGGCACGATGGATTATCTCGAACAAATACAGGTTGAAAAACTCGGGGCATGCCATTGCACCGGGCTTATTAACGGCGCAAAATTATTTCAGAGATTTCGTTCGGCATTTTTCTTTGCCCAGGTTGGCACAAGGCTTGAAATGTGATGATTATATAAAAATGAGGTTAATTTTTATTTTTTAAGATTTTGATTCCTTGATATGGATGAATACCTAATGGAGGTACTAAAATGGCAAAAAATATCCTAAACAAGATAAAACTATTTTTCAATAAAGATATGCTTGGTTTGCTCATGAATAAATCAACCAGAAAACTGATGAAAAATATGATGAAAGGTAATATATTTTTGTCTGATTTGAAAAAATATCCTAATAAGGAAGCAATCATCTATGGAGATAAAAGATTTACCTATACCGATCTTAATAAAAGAATCAACAGGTTAAATAACGGGCTTATCTCGCTTGGGTTAAAACCTGGGGACCATATAGCAGCTCTTGTAGGCAATTCAAATGCATTACTGGAAATAATGTTTGGGCCTACTCTTGCTGGCTTTTTCAGTACTCCTATAAATTGGCATTTAAAAGGAGATGAGATAGAATATGTTGTAAATAATTCAGATTCAAAAATACTTTTCATAGAAGAGCATTTTTTAGATAAAATAATTCCCATACAATCAAAATTGAAGTCAGTTAAAGCGATCATACTGGTTTCTGATACCAACATAAAACATGATGGGATGATTTCATATGAAAAATTCCTGCAGGATTCATCAGACGCTGATCTTAAGGCTGTAGAAAAAGGCGGAGGTTTTATGCTGTATACGTCAGGAACCACAGGAAAACCAAAAGGAACTCACAGTCGAGCTCTTGATGATCCCTCTATACTTAAATCAAAAGATATTGTTGCATTTGTGCAAATGTTACACAACATGCAGGATGGTTTTGATTTTAATAAAACCACAAACAGGTATTTAGCAGCAGGGCCGCTATATCATGCAGCTCCTTTAGCCTTTTCAGGAATTACATTTGCCAACGGTGGTACAATTTTTATAATGAAAAAATTTGATGCTGAAGAAGCCTTAAAAATTATTGAAAAAGAAGCAATATCAACTACGTTTGTAGCTCCAATTTTACTAAAACGCCTGTTAAATGTTAAAAACAAAGAACAATATAATATAAGTTCTATGAAATCCATAGTTTGTGCTGCTGCCCCATGCCCTGCCGAGTTGAAAGAAAGTGTTGTTGATTTTTTTGGTCATGTTTACTATGAGTTTTACGGATCAACAGATGGAGGTGTAAACACAATACTTAAACCAAAAGATTACATGAATGATCCGGCTAAATATGCAAGTGTAGGAAGAGTTGCACCAGGAAACAAAATCAAAATTATTGGAGAAAATGGAGAGATACTTCCTATTGGCACCGCTGGAGACCTGTATCTGTCAAATCCAATGGTCAAATATCTTGAGTATTACAAAGATGCTGAAAAAACAAAGAATTCTTTTAGCGATATTAACGGAGAAAAATATTTTATTGAGGGGGAGGTAGCATATATTGATGAAGATGAATTCTGCTATGTTGTAGACAGAAAAAAAGACATGATAATAAGCGGAGGAGTCAATATATATCCTGTTGAAATTGAAGAAATACTCCACATGCATGACAGTGTAATGGATGTTGCAATAATAGGTATACCTGATGAAGAATGGGGAGAATCTGTTAAAGCATTTATCGTATTAAAAGATAACATGGAAATAACAGAAGAAGAGATAATTTCCTACTGTGATCAAAAATTAGCCAGCTATAAAAAACCACGTTATGTCGCATTTGTTAATGATATACCAAGACATCCCGACGGGAAGTTAATAAAAAGAATATTAAAAGAAAATTATCGTATTTTGGAGTCAAATTTTTAATCTTGATAAATCCCCATTCATTTCGATCAAAAAAGGCCGGTACTTGTCAGATTGTGTAATCAGGCTCTTAATACGATATTATATTTTTTATTACCACATTTAATCATTCAAACGCTGATTACTTCTGTGATTTTACTTCTCATTATTGTCATCTTCCTCAGCGATAAAGGCCAGAAGTACCGTATCCTCATTAACCACGGCCCCAACTGAAAAATAAAATTCAGTCACCATGCCATCCATGGGGGCCGTTATGGTATGTTCCATTTTCATGGCCTCCATAATAATAAGTGGCGTTCCACGCTTAACCAGTACATCTGTCTCTACCAGCACTGCCAAAATATTCCCCGGCATTGGTGCAGTTAACTGCCCGCATTCTTCTTCATGTTCACCAACATTGGCCATAGGGTCATATAAAGTTAATTTATGGCTGCTGCCGTGAGTCAAAATGGTCAGGTCGTTAAATTGTCGAACAATAGTTGCCTTAATTCGAGCCCCCCCTATTTCGGCAAGCATATCTCCGTTATTATCGAGAGTACCATGTACAAAGAGCGAACCTTCGGGAAGTTCCAGCAGATAGCCATCAGGCCGGTAGTGAACAGTAATAGATACAGTCAAATCACCGTCTAAAAATGTCAGTATATGAGAATTATCACTATTCATCTGCCAGCCGGTAGTCAAATGCCATGGAGACCAGGGATCAAAAGATGCATATGCCGCCTGTTTTGCATCATCTGTCCGACGAAGCAAGGCTTCAAGACAAGCCAAAGCCAGTACATGATCAGAGGCAGGCTTTGGCTCTAAAAAAAGTGACTTATGAGTTTCTATAAATCCGGTGTTTATATCACCAGTTGTAAAAGAAGGATGGACAGCTACTGCTGACAAAAATTCCAGATTAGTAGTTACTCCGGCTATCTGATAATCAGCAAGGGCAATTTTAAGCCAGCGTAATGCCCCTGCCCGATCTATATCCCAGACAATCAGTTTGGCGATCATTGGGTCGTAATGTATACTTACCTCATCACCCTGACGCACGCCAGTATCAATTCTGATATGTGCACTCTCTTGCGGGGTGCGCAAATGGATCAAATCGCCTGTAAAAGGTAAAAAATCGCGGAATGGGTCTTCAGCATAAATTCGGGCTTCAATGGCATGGCCACGGATGGTCAATTCTTCTTGGCGGCAAGGGAGTTCCTCCCCTGCCGCAACCAGCAGTTGCCATTCTACCAGATCCTGGCCTGTTATCATTTCTGTCACCGGATGCTCAACCTGTAAACGGGTGTTCATTTCCATAAAATAAAAAGAACCGTCCTCATCAAGAAGAAATTCTACTGTTCCTGCCCCAACATAACCTATAGCACGCGCTGCAGCCACAGCTGCTGCCCCTATTTTCGCACGAAGTTCATCATTTATACCTGATGCCGGGGCCTCCTCTATCACTTTCTGATGACGGCGCTGAATAGAGCAGTCCCTTTCAAAAAGATGGATAATATTGCCGAGAGAATCAGCAAATATCTGTATCTCAATATGGCGCGGTCCGGTTAAATATTTTTCCAGGATAACATGATCATTATTAAATGAGGCAAGAGCCTCCCGCCGTGCTGCTGCCAGGGCATCAAAAAAACCGGTTTCTTCTCTAACAACACGCATACCCTTACCACCACCTCCTGCAATAGCCTTTATTACTACAGGATAACCTATTTGCAATGCTGATTCACGCAGCAGTTCAGGACTCTGATCTTCACCGTGATATCCTGGAATAATTGGAACAACAGCTTTCTCCATAATTCGTTTAGCAGCACTCTTTGAGCCCATATCACGAATCGCTGCTGACGGCGGCCCAATAAAAACAAAACCAGCCTTAATGCAGGCATCAGCAAAGTCAGCATTTTCAGAGAGAAAGCCGTAACCTGGGTGGATGGCCTGACAATTGCTTTGACGAGCTGCATCTATAATAAACTCGGGTATCAGATAACTCTTTGCTGCTGGTGCAGGGCCAATATGGTATGCCTCATCAGCCATAGCCACATGCATGGCATCTATATCAACATCTGAATAGACTGCTACAGTTCTAATGCCAAGGCGTTTGGCAGTGCGAATGATGCGACAGGCTATCTCTCCGCGGTTGGCAATTAAAATTTTTTCAAACATGTTATTATCCCTTAATAAAATTTTGGCTCATTAGGTTTTCTACATCCTGAAAATACCAAATTCAGTCTTATTTATCGGCGCGTTCATAGTGGCTGATAGACTTAATCCAAGCACCATGCGAGTATCCACAGGATCGATGATTCCATCATCCCATAAGCGGGCGCTGGCATAATAAGGATTTCCCTGAGTTTCATACTGTTCGCGAATCGAAGACTTAAAGGTCTCCTCCTCTGTAATATCCCACTCTTCCCCCCGTGCGCTCAAACCATCACGTTTAACCTGAGATAATACATTGGCTGCCTGTTCTCCACCCATGACTGAAATTCTTGCATTGGGCCACATCCAAAGAAAACGAGGGCCATATGCCCGACCGCACATGCCGTAATTACCTGCCCCAAAACTTCCGCCAATAATGACAGTAAATTTAGGAACCGCAGCACAGGATACTGCTGTGACCATTTTTGCCCCATCTTTAGCAATCCCCCCTGCCTCATATTTACTGCCGACCATAAAACCAGTAATGTTCTGCAGGAAAATAAGCGGGATTTTGCGTTGGCTGCAAAGCTCTATAAAATGAGAACCCTTAATAGCTGATTCAGAAAATAGTATGCCGTTATTAGCAACTATTCCAACAGGATAACCCCATATATTGGCAAAACCGCAAACAAGGGTAGTACCGTAAAGCCGTTTAAATTCGTCAAATTCAGAACCATCAACAATTCTGGCAATCACTTCATGTACATCATATGGTTTACGTGTGGTAGATGGAATCACCCCGTAAAGTTCAGACGGGTCATAAACTGGTTCAACAGATTGACGTATTGCAATATCAGGTTGCTTGATACGGTTTAGATTACCGATAATTTTTCGGGCAATAGCAAGGGCATGAGCATCATCCAGAGCATAATGATCAGTAACACCGGATTCCCGACAATGGACATCCGCTCCGCCAAGATCTTCGGCGCTTACGACCTCTCCTGTGGCTGCTTTGACAAGAGGCGGGCCGCCGAGGAATATTGTCCCCTGGTGCCGAACAATAATACTTTCATCACATAGTGCAGGGATATAAGCTCCGCCAGCAGTACATGACCCCATTACCACCGCAATCTGAGCTATCCCACTGGCAGACATGTTAGCCTGATTGTAAAAAATTCTGCCAAAATGATACTGATCGGGAAATATTTCATCCTGCTTGGGCAAAAAACCACCACCTGATTCCACAAGATATATACAAGAAAGATGATTCTCATTTGCAACTTCTTGCGCCCGAAGGTGCTTTTTAACAGTAAGTGGAAAATAAGAGCCTCCCTTAACTGTCGGATCATTAACAACGATAACGCACTCGTGGCCATTAATCCTGCCGATACCTGTAATAATACCGGCTGACGGCACCTCATTTTTATACATTCCCCATGCAGCGAATTGAGAAAATTCCAAAAACGGCGATGATATATCAAGTAATCGTTTAATCCGCTCTCTTGGCAGGAGTTTTCCACGATCTATATGTTTTTTACGTGCATTTTTATTGCCTCCAGTGGTTATTTTCAACACCTTTTCCCGCAAATCTGTTACAAGACCAGCCATAACATCCGCATTGCAGCGGAACTCCTTAGTATCAACACTTATATTACTCTTGAGAACTGTCATTTCACTTCATTCTCCTTCATAATCTTTTAAACTGCTAAAACGAGAAAATATCCATCCCGCTATTTTGCTGTTTCATTAAATAACTCACGCCCGATCAACATACGCCTGACTTCACTCGTACCGGCACCAATCTCATAAAGTTTGGCATCACGCAGCAGACGCCCGGCAGAGTACTCATTAATAAAACCATTCCCCCCAAGGCACTGAATTGCCTCAAGTGCCATAAGGGTAGCCCTTTCCGCCACGTAGAGAATAGCTCCCGCTGCATCCTTACGAGAGGAATTTTTCCGGCTGCAGGCCTTTGCAACAGTGTAAACGTATGACCGACAGGCATTCATTGTACTGTACATATCAGCAAGTTTTCCCTGCATAAGTTGAAATTCGCCAATTGCCCTGCCAAACTGTTTTCGTTCATGAATATAGGGAAGAACCAAATCCAGACAGGCCCGCATGATCCCCAGCGGACCTCCGCAGACTATAACCCGTTCATAATCCAGACCACTCATCAGCACCTTGATCCCATCCCCGACTTTACCAACCACATTTTCTTCAGGCACCTCGCAATCCTCAAATACCAGTTCACAGGTATCAGAACCGCGCATCCCAAATTTATCCAGCTTTTGAGCAGTTGAAAAACCCGTGAATTCTTTTTCAACAATAAAGGCCGTAATGCCATGAGAACCGGCAGTTATATCGGTTTTAGCATAAACAAAAAGGGTGTCTGCATAGGGGCCATTAGTAATCCACATTTTTGTACCGTTAAGTATATAACGGTCACCCTTCCGATCAGCCCGCAGGCGCATACTAACGACATCAGATCCGGCTTCTGCTTCACTTATTGCCAAAGCGCCGACATGCTCGCCACTAACAAGCTTAGGCAAATAACGACGCTTTTGTTCATCACTGGCATTAATAGAAATCTGGTTGACACAAAGGTTGGAGTGGGCAGCATAAGAAAGTCCTACAGATGCCGAGGCCCGGCTAATCTCCTCCATGGCTACAACATGTTCCAAATAACTCATCCCGGAACCGCCGTATTCCTCGGATACTGTGACCCCGAGCAGGCCCATATCCCCCAGCTTATGCCAAAGATCCATGGGGAAATGATTCTCACTGTCTATGGCAGCAGCGAGGGGAGCTATTTGAGCTTCAGCAAACCGAAAAACTGTTTCTCGTATTAAATCAGCGGTTTCACCCAAATTAAAATCAAGAGAAGAATATTCTTTCATAACTTGCCTCCGGTTAAATAATTACAATTTCTTTGCAAAACTGCGATGTTAATCAGTTCTATCGGCCTGAATAAATACCTGCCCGTTTTTCAAGAAATGCAACGACTGCCTCATGATGGTCATCGGTCTTATGGGCAATGGCCTGAAAAGATGCGCATGTTTCAAGGAAATCCGGTAATTCGGTTCGCTGTGCCAGCTTCAACAGGCGTTTGGTCATACGCAATGCACCAGGGGGCTTGGCTGCAAACTGAGCCGCCAGTTCCAATGCACACGAAAGGAGTTTATCGGGCTCTACCACCTTTAAAAAAAGACCAAGGTTCAATGCCTCTTCAGCCTTTAAAAGCCGTCCGCTTAAAGTAAGTTCCGCTGCATGCTGGTACCCGATTAAACGTTGCAAAAACCAGGCGCCGCCGTCTCCGGGAATAATGCCAAGATTAATAAAGGTCTCCCCCACCACTGCCCTGGTGGAAGCAATCCGAAAATCGCACATGCATGCCAGATCAAAACCAGCGCCAATGGCCGGACCGTTGATAGCTGCTATCAAAGGGATTTCAGCCCGATGAAGGACAATCGGCATATTTTGTATACCATGCCGATACTGTTCCTGAATATCCAAGGCATCACCGGCAAACGTTCCGGTCCTGTCACGCATATCTTTAACATTACCACCAGAGGAAAATGCCGCACCGTGTCCGGTGATAATCAAAACAGAGACATCCCCTGATTCATCAGCCCAACGGACTGTTGAAATAATATCCTCAACCAGCGACGTACCGGTCAGGGCATTTCTGACATCATCCCTCTGAAAAGTCAGCACTGCGATACGGTTATTAATTTCCAGCAGTGAATTGCTCGGTTTTGGTAAAATCATTGCACCCCCTGTAAAATATTATTATTTATAATAGCAGGATAAACACCATAAACCTCAATATCTTCATTCTTTAGACTCTGCAAAAACAAAAAAGACAATACTTGAAAATATAAATATAAACCCGATATTAAATGCCATGTCCAGGTTCACAAAATCCATTAATATCCCCCCTCCAACAGATCCGAACAGCATACCAAGGCTGTGTCCTATTGTAAGAAGAGCCATAACAGACCCCATTGAATTTGTTTTATTGCCGGCTATTATACTCAGGGCCATTATAGATGGCATTGCAATCCCGCCGCCTATACCAAACAAAATATTTGCAATGAACAAATGCCAGAAGCCCGTTGCAAAGGGAAATAACAATATTGCTATACCTGAAATAATCCCGCCTGTTATTATAAGCTTTGTCTTGTCAAAACGATCGGCCATAAAGCCCATTGGCATTTGTAAAAGGCCTGCAACGAGAACCCCAAGCATTACAAGAAAACCGATTGATGAACTTGAAAGACTAAATTTAGAATCAGCTATAACAGGAAGAAATGCCCAGACTATCCCAATACATGTTGTATATGCAAGCCTGAATATAAAAAGACTCGCTATCATACTATCTTTTACAAGGATACGATATGATAATGGCTCTTTTTTTAATATAAGCCCTTTATTTTCCTTTGACGGAAGAAAAAACAGACATAATAAAAAGGATAGAAAAGCAAACAGCCCCATGCAAAAAAAAGCAGCCTGGAGGTTAAAATAGTCATTTATAATCCCTCCGAGAACAGGACCGAGGCTGAGGCTCCCATATAATGATATATTAAAAAGGCCCATAATAGTCCCTTCCTTACCCTCAGGCGTCAGGTCACCGATATAGGCCTGGGCCACGGGTAAAATCATGGCCGAGGCTATGCCCTGGATAAAACGCAAACCAATAAATACATTAAGGTCTTTTGACATCATGAAAAAAACAGAGACAATGGCATAGATAAAAAGCCCGATGGTAATAAACGACTTGCGTTCTTTTTTATCGGATAGTTTACCGAAATATGGCAAAAAAAGCATTCTTGATAATGAAAATGAACCAAAGATAAGACCTATATATAAACCGCTTGCGCCAATATCATGAGCAAAAACAGGCAAAAGAGGGACAACTATACCTACTCCGGTTATCACAGAAAAAATTGCAAAAAAAAGTATACTGAAAATTTTTTTATTCATGCATATTACTCTTATCTCAGCAAAACAATTCACATAACAATGTTTTGGTAATTATAGCTTGGCTTGTATTTTGTTTGATAAACTGGATTTTCATGATAGCATCATATGATTAATATAATAAATGATTAAATGAATAAAAGGAGTTCTCTCTATGTCAAAAATAACTGTAAAAAATTTTGTCCTTATTATAATTCTTGGTTTATTTGCTATTGGCTGCGGTCAAAAAACCCAGCCTGATTCTGTAAACAAGCTTGCCAAAGCCCTGAAAAAACATGGGGTTAAATATAAGGAAAAACAAACTTATGACTCCAAAAAACTTAAACTTACCAACCTTGATGAGGCTGTAATATTAATAAATGATGATCTGTGGATTGAAATTTTTAAAAGCACAAATGAGAGAATATTTAATGCCTTTGCAAAGGCTGGAAATGCAATAGGAGAAATTGGAAGTTCCACTCACTCACCTTTCAGACCGCAGATATATAATCATAAACCCTTTATAATTCTCATCACCAAAGAACCCCACAGAGGTGATGTTAAAAAAGCACTTGATGAAATATTTCCTGATTCATAATAAATATCAAATTTCAAAAAACGGGACAAATCTTGAATTGTGTTCTACACACACTTTTCTTTATTCAGTATTCAAAATGCCCCCATCACTTACACCAATAATTGGATAAAGCCGCTGCGCAGCAAAAAAAACTCAAAATAAATACATTGACAAAAGCAATCGAGTCTGCCCCCATTGCTTGTGAAGCTCCGCGAATGGGCACCCGTTGAATTTGCCTTATTATGAATTATCATCCTCCCAATAAATTATTACTGTTCTTTTGCCCCACTCCTTCGCTTTATTAGTGTCTTTACCCATATAAATATCAATCTTTTTCTTCCAACGCTTATTCATTTTATCAAGAACAAAATAAGTTCCTTTAAGGCCGCTAATTCTTACCTTTTTTTTATGGATTAAACCTATCTTCAAAAGATCTCGTGAAACAGCAATAACCTTCATCCCAGGCTCAAGTGTGTCTCCCCACGCAGTTACAGAAGGAGATGAATCTGTTTCTTGTGGATTTGACGTATAAGCAGTGGCAGTTACTTCTAAAGAGTTTTC
>DAOWOC010000008.1 GCA_030642225.1 Deltaproteobacteria bacterium | reverse complement strand
GTTCTGTTCGCCCTGCTGGTTTTCAATAAAATAGAGTGGTTTTTTAATTTTTCCGATATCATGATACAAGGCGCCTACCTTAGCTACGAGGGGATTTGCACCAATTTCACGTGCTGCGGCCTCGACCATATTCCCGACCACAACACTATGATGATAAGTCCCAGGGGCATTTATCATAAGTTTTTTAAGAAGAGGAGAATCAAGGGAAGCCAGTTCTAAAAGACGCATATCAGTTGTATATCCAAATAACATCTCAAATAAAGGTATCAAGCCTGATGCCAGGATTCCTGCAAGTATGCCGGAGAAAAAACCATAAAACATTATTGATAGATAATTGGTAAAAGGAAGTAACTCGTGCTGAGAAAGATATAATAAGACAAGAAGAACAGCATTGATACAACCAATAAGCAAACCGGCTTTTAATGGCGACCCGCGATTTTTTGAACCTGACATGAATGAAGCTGCCACTATTCCACTTACAAAAAAAGAAGGGCCGTAAATTATAGGAATATTGGTTATAAAAGATCCAAAGACAGCCAAAAAAGTTGCAAAAAGTATCCCGAATAAAGGGGTGAAAAAGGTTGACATAATAAGACCACCAAGACAAAATGGCGTCAAGTGACCTATGAAATTATTTGGATATCCGATTCTAAGGCTATCCGGTTGTTCAGCAAGCCCGAGAAAAATTCTCAGAAGTATAAGGCAGAGAATAATGACTATACCTATAAAAAGGATATCTTTGTTTTTATCAGGGAAGTGTGGATAGTGTTTTTTTAAACTGAAGTACATGATTATTAACAGAAAAAGGCTGGATAAAAAATTAAAAAAAAGTATAAAAGGAGCCTTACTTACCCCCTCGCCACTTGCAAATAATTCCTGTAATTTAATCAATTGAACGGGAGATATCCTTTCACCTTCACGGACAATCATTTCCCCTTTTTTTATTTGATAAAAGACGGGCTCAATATTTTCTATTGCAAACTTTTTGTTTTGTTCCGTTGCTTCCTGATTAAAAGATACATTGGGGATTAAAAAAACAGAGGATATCCTGTTGACAGTCATGCGCCAGGCCAAAGGTTTGTTCCCAAATTCTGAATTGATAATTTTAGTTAAAAGAACATTGGCCTCTTTTAAATCGATGAGGTCGGAATTTTTTTTAAGTATTTTTTTCAAGTCTGTCTTTGATGACCTGAAGATAACTTGTTTTTTGCCACTTTTAACCTCAGGGGGGATGAATCCTGCGATAAATTTTTTATAAACCTTTCCAATGGACAGGAGGATATCCCCTTTAATATTTTTTGAGAATTTTTCCTTTTCAAGAAAGACCATATCCTTATCTGAAATTTTAAGATCAGCCAGTTCTTTCAATTTTTCTTTTAAGGATAATATTTTATCCTTAACCGGTGGCTCTTTAACCCGCTGGTATTTATTCGCAGCGTTTTTAGTTAATTCTTTCTTCATGGCAGTAAATACCGCATTAATACGATTTGTTAAAATTACAAATCTATCCTCATTAAAGTCGAATATAACAGAGGATTCTTCAGCTGCTCTAATTTTGTTTTTTTCAGTTGAGTCTAAATCCTCAACTAGGATATCCTTTCGTGCTTTTATATCGGTAATAGCTACATCACCCACATAATATTTTATTACAGGATGCAAAAACTGGGGTGTAAGCAAAAATGCAATAAATAAAGCAACCAGAAACATAAGAAAATGCAGTATAAAAATTTTTTTATGCGAAAGACCGAGAGCAGGGTCATGCAGGATATTTATTAATCTGCGTAAAAAAATATTAAATCTGATTTTATTAAAAATATTTAATGTGTTATTTAACGCCATAAGATTTAAAGGCAATTTGTTTGAATATTTTTTAGTCAATCAAACAGCCGGTCCTCCTTTTTTCATAAGCATCAATGATATCCTGCACTAATTTATGCCTAACAACATCTTTTTTATTAAAATTTATAAATTTTATGTTCTTTATCCTGCTTAATATTTTTTGAGCCTCCACAAGACCGCTCCCTTTATTTTCAGGAAGATCTATCTGGGTAATATCACCTGTGATTACCGCCTTTGAGCTAGAACCTAATCGTGTTAAAAACATTTTCATCTGTTCCCGAGTTGTATTTTGCGCCTCATCGAGAATAATAAAGGAATCATTAAGCGTTCTTCCGCGCATAAATGCAAGAGGCGCTACTTCTATTAAACCTTTGTCAAGCATTATTGATGATTTTTCAAACTTCATTATATCATTTAATGCATCGTATAAAGGACGTAAATACGGGTTAACTTTTTCAGCCAGATCACCAGGGAGATATCCTAACCGTTCCCCTGCTTCTACTGCTGGTCTGACAAGTACTATGCGGTCATAAAGGCCTTTGCTGAACAGGGAAACTGCCATGGCCATAGCAAGGTATGTTTTACCTGTGCCAGCCGGACCTATTCCAAAAACCATATCAAATTTTCTTATTGCATCAATATATTTTTTTTGGGATACATTTTTGGGCGTAATTTGACGTTTATTGGCAGTTATAAAAATTGTGTCAAGAAAGATATCTTTTAGATTTACTGAATTATCAGCCTTTAAGATCGTTACAGCATGCTGCACATCACCTGGATAAAGAGGGTAGCCATGTAAAATAAGGGATGACAGCCCGTTTAATATTTTTTTGGCCATTTGGCTGTGATGCTGCTCTCCACTTATATTTAGATGATTCCCCCTGGCGTTAATAGTAATATCCAATTCATCTTCTATTATCTTGAGATTAGCCTGATGCTCTCCATAAACAGCCTTAGCTACATGGTTATCCTTGAATTCAATTTCCACTATTTACCTCATATAATCAGGTTATCTGATAAAAAATTTGAGTACAGTTTAAACAAAATTTTAACAGTCTGATTTTTTTGCCTAACTAACACAAGGCCTTAATATTGGCAACAAAATAAAATTCCTTGTTAATCATAACCTTATTGTATAATTATATAAAACCTTTTATATTTTTGATGATTTTTTATTAATTTATCAACCTTTTTTAAATATATAAGTTGATAAAAATTAAAGAGAGGTAAAAAATAACTTTTATGCATAACAAATGCCCAAATTATAAAAATAATTTAAAATCCTGCAACTGCACCTATGAGCCATGCTCAAGAAAAGGCCTTTGCTGTGAATGTATCAAATATCATCGTGAAAATAACGAACTTCCCGGGTGTTATTTTAATAAAATTTATGAAAAAACTTTTGATAGAAGTGTTAATAATTTCCTCAAAATGCACGGTAAATAAATGCAGACAAACTTTGTAGATTTATCCATTATAGCCTTTTGCCTTTTATCTCTTACCAATGGTGTAATAAAGGGATTTATACGTGATTTTGCCTCAATGATTGGTATTGTGCTTGGTTTTTTTGCTGTAGCGCATTATGGCCGGATAGTTTCAAGAGAGATAAAAACAATAATTCCCCATTTTCAGTATGCTGATATTTTATCTTTTATATTCATATTGAGCATTATATTTATTTTATGCATGGTTGTTGGTATTATCGTAAGAAAATTTTTGCATGTTTCAATGCTTGGATGGCTTGACCGGATACTTGGAGGAGTTTTCGGCCTTTTTAAGGGATTAGTGCTTACAGCACTTCTTTTAATGGTTATAAATTATGCAGTTCCCAATGCAGCATTTTTTAAACATTCATATTTTACCCCTCCTATATTAAAAATTGCTTCAAATATGATGGATAATTCATATTTAAAAAAAATACAGAAATGGAAATAATTTTTAGATAGAGAGGAAATAACAGGCATATGATTATTTGCCGGAGCCTCAAAGGAATAGATTATGGCGATAGATGCGGACAATATACCACTTAATTTCAGCGGATTGGTGCAACTTGTTTCAATCCTCAAATCTCCGAATGGATGCCCCTGGGATGCTAAGCAGTCGCCAGTGACATTGAGTTCATATATACTTGAAGAAAGTCATGAACTAATAAATGCTATCTTAAATGAAGGAGAAGAGGAGGTAATAGCTGAAACTGGTGATCTTCTTTTTTTATTAGTTTTTCTCACTCATCTTTATCATGAGAAGGGAGGGCACACCATTGAAGATGTTATTAAAAATTCTATCAGGAAAATGGTTAAAAGACACCCCCATGTTTTTTCTTTTGATGAAGAGCTTTCCGCTGACGAAGTAATAAAAAGATGGCATAATATAAAACAAAAGGAGAACAAAAATCGTAAATCCCATCTTGACGGTATCCCTGACTCTCTTCCATCTCTTGCAAAGGCCCACCGTTTTTCCGAACGAGCTTCTAAAATTGGTTTTGACTGGCCTGATACAGGACAAATTTTTGATAAGATTTCTGAAGAATTATCTGAGCTTAAAATGACTATTGAAAAAGATGATCATAATTCAATAGAAGCTGAATTAGGCGATGTGTTGTTTACGGTTGTCAACCTTGGCATGGCACTAAAACTTAATGCTGAAAGGGCTTTGTCTTTGAGTAATATAAAATTTAAAAAACGATTTATGATACTTGAAAAACTGGTGCGTGATGACAGGGGAGCCATGGAAAATGTCCCCATGGAAGAGTTGGAAAAAGCGTGGTTAAAGGCCAAGTTGGAAGTACCGTGATTTTTTAATAGAGTTTTTATAAAATCGTCAATTATATTTGGCGAGACAAGTCTCAATTAATCCTTTAGTTTGTTCATCTTCGCTTAACGGCAAAATTCTTTCAAGGATGCTTATTATCGTCGTTGCATGAAGTCGTTTATCATCATCAAGTTTCATTAAAATAGATAAAAAATCATCTATTTTGTTAGTTTTAAGTAAACATTGTATTATGTTAAAATACGACTGTGGCAGGTTTGTCCCTTTGGATATGCAGCTCTGAAAATAATTTTCTGCCTCTTCATACATGCCGAGCTGCAGGAAGGCCGTGCCTTCATTAAAAAGTATCTCTTCGTCCACTTCTTCTTCAATATTGTCAGTATCAAGTGTAGGTAGATTCTGCTTTAAGAGTTCACGGTTGACTGTGTCGATCTTTTGTTTAATAAGAGCATGCCCCACAGCATCAAAATGTCCCGTGGCCTTTTTTTGTCTGAAAATATGTTTTAACAATTTTTCAAAAATAACAATGGCCTCTTCACAAAGGCCCTGTTCAATATAAAAATCAGCCTCTTCAATATTTGCAAGCATCTCTTCAGCATTTATGGGCTCAAAGGTTATTTTACCCCCATCTGAGCGTATTGCTTCTCTTCTTTTGATGAGACTTACTTTACTCATTTACTCCTCAGGAATTTTAATTTCCAAAATCAATACTTAAAAATTGTATTCAGGGGAGATGTGGCAAAAATTTCAGAATTAAGACACGTAAATCATACAAGGATGAAGCCGTGTTTACAGCGGCGCTGCAATAATAGATTATGTGGCGCCCCTTATGAGCGAGACTTTCCCTGAAGTTGTTAATATTAAAATTTTATGCCAATGCGATTAAATCTATTAACCTAACTGGATTATCTTCTCCTTCAGGCTGTATGCTGCCTATAATCCCTGAAACCCCTGCAATGCTCTTATATGAATCCGGCTTTAAACGGACTTCTTGTTTGATTTCAGTAATAAATATAACCCCATGATAATTCCCCTTAGAAAGTATAACTGCTTGAGCCTATGATTCAGTAGGAGGCGCTGCACTCATAATTCCCTTAAGTGTGATATTTTTTAAAGGAAGCATTTTCAGTACCTGTTTATCAAATTGTAATAATTCACCGCGCATTCCCTTAGAGAACGACCCCAAAAAAGATACAAAATCAGAGATATGTAATGTTTTTGCAGCTCTTAATTTTTTTATTTTTTTGTAAGATACTTGAAAAATATTAGCAATAAGATCAGATTCAACTGCAAATTTTTCATCGTCAATAATAAGCAGGGATACTGTGTCAAATGATATGGGCGAGAAAGCGGTTCGGATAATTCCGCCATGCTAATGGTTTCATCCGTACTATTAATTTCCGGTTGGCTTTCATATGATATTTTTTCAGGGGTATTCTCTTCAAGAATTTTAAGCCTTTCGGAAATCGCATCCATATTCTCCTGCATGCCTTTTAATGTATTTCCTTGTTCTTGTTCTATTTTTTTAAAATCAACCTCAATCCTTTCAATTTTTTCCATAAGCAATTTAACAGCAAGACCCTCGCCCCGGGATTCGGCTACAGGAATTTCAGCAGAAGGAGACTGAACAGTTTGTTGTGAAACTGTGGCTTGTTTCGCCTTCTTTTTTATAATAATTTTCGAATACTTTTTAACATCCAATGGAAGTTTTGTATAAGAACTAATTATTTTAACCATAAGAGTCTTTATATCCTTTGGACTCAATTTGTCATCTTTCCCAAGGGTTACAAGAGATTCGGATGCCTGGTGGATAAATTGCAAGGCCACAGGTTTTGCAGATGTCTTTACGTCTTTTATGTAATCAAGAATGCCGATGGCCATTACTATAATGGTATTTATATTGCGATCATCAGAAGTCAATTTTTTAATAATTTTAAATTCATTCATCAATTTAAAGATATTTGTTGTGGTCACCTCCCAATCAAGGGATAAAATATATTCCTGCAACCTTGCAAGACGATCATTCAGACTCATATCACCTACAAAAGGAAGACCCTTGGATTTATTTGCTGCCTGGTCTTCTTTTTCCGGAGAATCGGTATCATGATCCCAAAAACCACCGGTTTTTTCTACAGGAGTATCCTCTTTGCTTTCATCATCAAAGATGCCGTCTTCGACAAAAAGATTATCTATGGCTTCATCAGCGCTTAACTGAAAATCTTCGAGTTCATCTTCTTGAATAATCTTGTCTGACATGTATACTCTCCATTAAATTAAGGAATTATTGTCCAACTACTTTTTGGCTGACATATCTTATCGTAAGTTTACTTATTGTTTTTAAAGTATCAAAAACGCCGGTTCCCTTTAACGCAGATGCTGGCAGGGAGGGAACCTTTAAAGTAGAATTTAGATCCTGATCCATTTCTTCTATACTCAATAAAGGAATTTTGCCGCCATCCATATCACGCTTATTGTATTGCAGCACAAGTGGAATATTTTTTATATCCATATTTTCCTCTTGTATGTTTTCAATTAAATTTTCAAGGCTTTCAATATTTTTTTCCTTTTGCACTGAAAGTGAATCAGCAACAAAAACAATCCCGTCAACACCTTTTAAGACAAGTTTTCTAGTGGCATTATACATAACTTGTCCCGGAACTGTGTATAGTTGTATTTTTATGTCCAAACCTCTTATCTTACCTATTGCAAGAGGTAAAAAATCAAAAAAAAGTGTCCTGTCTCCTTTGGTGTCAATAGAAACCATCTTGCCTTTGGCATTACTCTTTAACGCCTTGTGGAGATAAATAAGATTAGTTGTCTTCCCCCCCCTGCCAGGGCCATAAAAAACAACTTTACAGTTTATTTCTTTTCTTGCTAAATCAATAAAAGCCATTTATTTAACCCTTTTCAGCCAAGATTTCCAAAATTCTATCACAAAGATCCTGCACCTTTAATCGAATTAAGCCAAGTGAAACACCTGAACCAAATAGTGTGATAAGTATAAATGTTTCACCAACCTTACTAAAATGGATGTTTTCATTGTCCCCTTTATGAAAAAGCAGACTAAAATCGTTTTCTCCTATAAGTTTTGCTATCTCGGAGGTTGCGCCGAAGTTTGCTGCTGAAAGAGCCGCGAGAGCCATTATATCCAATGATGGTGGATCTCCGGCAGTGGCGATTATATTTCCTGCCCGATCTATAAGCAGAACACAATCAGCCCCTGACTGAAAGATCATTTTATTAATTACTTTTTCAATGTTAGTCAAAAGCTCTCTAGTTAAGATCATGTCCATAAAAAATTCCCTTTCTGCAAGTTAGCTATATTTAATTTATTTTTTTTAATAAATATTTTATCATATAAATATTTAAGTTATTTTATCTTTTTTTTAAAGTATTATATATTAAAAAAACCTTACAATATAATAATCGAAAACTATGCAAATATTGAACCTTAAATTTTTATTATTTTTTTTTAAAATAACAAATGCCAATGATTGATTTTTTTAAAAAGCCTGCTGATAATATAAAGATTTATAATGGCGATTTATTTGATGCCCATTGTCATCTTCGCGTTCAAGGTAATACAGAAGCTGCCTTACACCTTTTGCAATGTATGGAGGATAATAATGTTAAAAAAGCCTTTGTATTTCTTTTAAAACCATTTGGTGATAAGGATGTCCTCGCTTCATGCAGTAAATTCCATGACAGACTGATCCCTTTTGCAATGGGATTTAATAATTATCAGGAGATATTAAAATATAAGTCAGGGGATAAAACTGAAGCGATCCTGATGCTGGAACGTATTGAAAAATATTTAAGAGAGGGTACTTTTTGCGGTATTGGTGAAACAATGACAAGACATTATCAGGGGCTGGCCTATGATATTAAATCATGGGAGATTCCATGCAACAGCCAGGTTATGCATAAACTTCTTGATATTGCCGAAGCTTATCACTGTTCGATTAATATCCATCATGAAGCAGAATATTACAGGGAGATGGATTCACTCCTTCTTTCTCATCCAGATGTTCCTGTGGTATGGGCCCATTGCGGCGGGGTTAGGAATATGCTTGGGATCGGGGTTATAGGTGACTTGATGGCAAAGCATATAAATCTTCATGTTGATATATCAGCCCTTGACAGACTCTATACATTAAAAATTGCAAACAAAATCTCGGATGACTGGCCAATGCGCATGCTTGATGATAACGGTCTTTTGAAACAGGAATGGATGGATTTTTCGCTTAACTTTAGTGATCGCATCCTGTTTGGAACTGATCTTATGACCTATGATGATTATTCCAATGCCAGTAATATAATAGGTTTTTACAGGTATATTCTGGGCCTTTTGCCTCCTGAGTCAGCAAGTAAAATCGGCATAAAAAACGCTGCAAGGATATTGTCATTGAGAACGATATAAAGATTGAACATTGTCCATAATTAAAGGTTAAGAGAAATATCAAATATTTTTATGAATATTTTTTTAAAAAAACATTTATTTTACCAAATAATATTAATTCTTTTATTGTCTTTAAGCATTTCAATCATAACAAATTTGTTAAGATGGGACAGTATACCATTTATCATGAAGGATGGTGATGGTAAGGATACTGCAACAAAAGAGAGTGTCATTTATTTAGAATTTGAGGATATGCAAGCAATTATAAATAATAAGGATATTATTATTGTTGATGCAAGGGATGATGATTTTTATTATGCAGGACACATCCCGGGGGCAATAAATATTCCGCTGCAGGAGGTTGAATCATTTATCCATGATTTCATTTCAAGAATTTCGTTTGAAACATCAGTTATTATATATTGTGAAGGATACGGGTGTGACATGGGGGAGAGACTTGCAGTAATACTCGAGGATTTTGGGTTTAGCAATTTAATGGTGTATGATGGGGGCATTGAAGAATGGGAATCGTATGGCATGCCTATTGAAAAAGATTAATATATCATGAAGGTTGATTTTAAAAATTTGTTTTTTATATCAGTTAGAACTTGTGTGGCTCTTATCTTTATTTATGCAAGTATTGATAAAATCGTTAATCCGGCAGAATTCTCAGAAGTAATCTATAATTATCATCTTGTCCCTGAATTTGCCAATAACTTTTTCAGTCTCTGGCTGCCATGGCTTGAGTTTGTTTGCGGTATATTTCTTTTATTCGGGATATGGGAACTTGCCTCTGTTTCTTTGGTTACAGCCCTGATGTTTCTTTTTATCTCAGCTATGTGCGCCAATATGGTTAGAGGTATAGATATCTCATGTGGTTGTTTTACTACACATGATACAGTAATAAAATCTGTTTTTTCTTATTTAATAAGAGATATACTCATATTGATATTAGTATCTGTGATATGGTTTATTTCTTTTAAAAAAAAAATTATAATATATAAAGGCAAAACATCCCATGAAAAAACTTTCCAACGTGCGAAGTGATACCATCACGGAATTGATGAATATAGGCTTTGGCAAATCAGTAGGGATACTTTCTGAGATATTGGGGGTTTTTATTAATATTAGCGTTCCAAATGTTGAGTCAATATCCTCTAAAAAGGTTTTGGAACTCCTTATTCAAAAATTTGATAATAAGGGGAAAATCAATATCCTTCAGCAGGCTTTTCGCGGCAGGTTCTGGGGCGAAGCTATTTTTGTTTTGCCGACACATAATACCGCCAGGCTGGTTAGTATCCTTGGCAATTCAAGCGGATATATCATCCCGATGATAGATAAAAGCAAATTAGAGTTAGAGGCCATTTTAGAGGTCGGAAATGTGATCATCGGCTCATGCCTTAACCAGTTTGCCAACCTGCTTAACACAACACTTTCTTTTAATCCGCCGCAGGTATTTATTGAGAATCTTTATTCATACAAACTTGGTGAAAAGACAACTTTGCGAAAGGGAAATGCTCTGGTAATTCATACGAATTTTCAGGTAGGTGATGAACAAATGGAAGGATTTTTGTTTGTTTTTCTTTCCAGGGGTTGTCTTGAATGGTTGTATGACTCTATTGATGATTTTATTTCAAAGTTAAAATAATAAAACCATATATTATGGTTAACAGTAATCTTTATGAATATAGAGAAAGAATGGTCCAAAACAAAACCGGCCTTTTTATTGAGGTTCTTTTCAAAGGCCTATGGCCTGGTTGTATGGTCAAGGGCATTGCTTTATAAAAAAAATATATTGCATGCGGATTCATCCGGGCCGTTTATTGTCAGTGTCGGCAACATAACCGCGGGTGGGACAGGCAAAACTCCCTTAACCATTTATCTATGCACTATATTCAAAAAACTTGATATAGCCACAGGAGTTGTCAGCAGGGGGTATGGCAGAAAAAATATTAATAAGGACAGGCTTGTTTCGGATCGCTCCGGCTTGATTTATGATTCTCCAGGATTAACAGGAGACGAGCCTTTTCTGATAGCAAAAAAAAATCCCCAAATGCCTGTTGCAGTCGCTAAAAAAAGGATTAACGGCATAAAAATTTTACAAAAAACAACAGATATATCCGTTGTTATCATGGATGACGGGTTTCAGCATCTTGGTATGCGTCGTGATCTTGATATCTTATTGCTGGATACGGAAAGGCCTTTTGCAAATGGTCGGCTCTTGCCTGCAGGCCCATTAAGAGAACCTGTGGAAGCTGTAAACCGGGCTGATCTTATTGTGTTAAATCACTGGAAAGGCACAGAAAAACATATTATGCAGCGCCATACAATTAAGGGACAATTTAAACATACCCCGATATTTACCGGCTCTGTAATGCCAGTTGATTTTAAGGATAATTTTAATAATTCTTATCCATTGGATACAATAAAGGGGCAAAAATGCATGGCATTTTCCGGCATAGGACGGCATTTATCTTTTATTAAAGGATTAGAAAAGCTTGGCGCAGTAATCACACATGATATCAATTTTAAAGATCATCAGAAATACACGCAATCTCTGGTTAGTGAT
>DAOWOC010000127.1 GCA_030642225.1 Deltaproteobacteria bacterium | reverse complement strand
GGTTCTGAACATGAATAAGGCATATTTTTTGAGATAATAACATTTTTAAATTTCGCAGCCTCTTTTGCGACCATTGGACAATCAACTATTTTACCGATATTAAGACCACAACTACATACATAAACACCAATTCTTGGTGCTTTTATGTTCGAGTTTGTTATTATTTTAGAATTTAACATACCATATCCCTCATGTATTATATTTTTTTATAAAGGCATCAATAGTAAGACAAAATACCTGAAATAAACTATTCCCAGCGAATGGTTTTTGCAATGACAGATGTTAGATCCATCATCTCCATATTTATTTCCTCTTTTAAGCTCATGTCTTCCATTGCGCATCTTAAGTGTATCTGGCATTTCGGACATGCTGTGACAAGAAGATCGCTTCCGGTTTCCCTGGCTTGTTTTAACCGTTTGATCTGCATGGCCTTGCTGTAAGAATCACATCCTGTCCATGCACAATTACCGCAGCACATTGCAGACAGACCATAATCCTGCATCTCATTGAATTCATCGGGCTTAAGCCTTTTGATGAGCTTTCTTGGCAGATCCGCCCTGTTTTCCATTCGGCTCAGGCGGCACGGATCCTGAAAAGTAAGTTTATGCTTAAATTTTTTAAATCCGATTGCCCCTTTATCAATCTCCCTTTCAAGAAAATCATAAATATGGGTAATCTTAAAATTTATTTTAATCCCGGATTCAGGATAATCATGTTTAAAGGTACGGTAGCACTCAGGACAGGAGGTAATAACCTCTTTAATACCTGCATTTTCTATTGCTTCTGTATTCAGTTTTGCAAGTTTTAAAAAATTTTCTCTGTCACCGGACCAAAGCAGATCATGACCACAACACCTTTCATCTTTAAAAAGCCTTGGAAAAACATCAAAAAAATTAAGCAGTCTTAAACTGTCAATCAGTATATTGTTTGTTTGAACACCGAGATGATTCCTGAAAAAGGCATCAAAATAAGGGGCGCATCCTCCAAAAAACAGGATATCGCTTTTTTCATCAGATTTTATATCGTCCGGAAGACTGTCCCAGTGATTTCCTTTAAGCTTAGGAGATGTCATTGTCCTCATTAATGAATGGAAAAAACCGCCATGAGCTGCATAACGGTTCATATCAATCTGGGAGAGTATGTGTCTCATATCCCTTATGAAAACAGGAAAATTGACATCAGCCGGACAGCGGTCATAACACAATCCACAGGTGAGACATGAAAATACATCCTGATTCATAGCAAATGAATTGATGTCGCCGGAAATGACTGATCTTGCTATTGCCCGTGGAGAAAATGGTTTACCAGCCAGGGAGAGAGGACAGGATGAGGAACATTTACCGCAATCCTGACACGAATAGATATCATGAGAATTTTTTAAATTAGTTATAAGTTCCGTAACCCTGCCCTGGGTAACCTCTGTTTCAGAAGGGGTTACAGGACTTTTCCCAAGTTTGATTATATCATCTCGGAATGAAATTAATAGATCAAGCAATTTATCGGATTCTTCCGGCAATAGAGTCATCATGCGAAGACGTTTGCTTCCAATACCAATTAATTCAAGAATGTTTTGGGTGTCAGCCACATGATTTTTTGTAGTTGATGTCCCTGTTCCATACCTGCATGTCCCTGGTGCACAGCCAATAATTATAACACCATCTGCGCCCATTTCAAATGCCCTGAATATAAGCGCTTTTGACAATCTTCCGGTACAGGGAATGCGTATCATGGATACTTCAAAAGGAATATTTGAATTATTATCCAATAAAGTCTGGTAAGCGGCGTGAGGCCCCCAGTTACATGAAAATAATATTATTTTAAGATTTTTCATAGTTCAATATTACTTGATAAGTATCTCCTTAATTGTTTTTTCAAGATAACCCTGGTCACGGTAGGGACTGTCAGCGGCATTTGATGGACATACGGATATGCAATTCCCGCATCCCTTGCAGTTGGCCTCATCAACTACAGCAAAATATCCGCCTGTATAGTTGCTGTGGAGAGTTATGGCCTTATAAGGACAAAAATTAATACAGCGTCCGCAGCCGCGGCATTTGGATTCATCAATAACTACTGTAAAGCCCTTATTGTGCCTGGGCCCGCGCGGCATAATAGCTGTAGTGAGGATGCCGGCAGCAGAACCCTTGATCCTGTCAGAAACATTTATGCCGTTAGGATTTGCAAGATAAATGCCTGCAATAGACGTTGAACCAGGATAGAAAAATGGTATATCTATTTTGTCCTGTCGCTGCATATTGTATTCAATCGGGGTGCTGGGCATGCCTTTAAATGAAATATAGGGCACACTTTTAATGGATTTTTCAGTCAGTATTACAGAGCCAACCTGTAGAACCTGTTCAAAATCACTGCCTTGAACATGAATCTGAAAATCGCCCAGCGTGCCTCTGATATTTTTTGCAATAGAACCCATAAAATTATGAATATATGGGTGTGATATTGCCTTTAATAAGGGTTTGCCCGGGCGACCCAGCAAAAAGACATCAATACCCGCATCAGCAAGGGTAAGAGCGCTGTATCTCGTTGCCTCGGTTAATCCTATGACACTTGTGGCAAAATTATACGATCTTACCGGAGCAGAGAGCGTGTTTAACTGTTTAGCCTTATTTATGGAACGTATTATAAGACCCTTAAATTTATCAATTGCAATATCTTTGTTCTTTGGCAAAAGTCTTAATGCCTCTCCTCTTATATTACAGGTCTCAACCATTGCCCGGTTTATACCTGTGCCTATGAAAAGGGCATCTTTTAATCTGCTTCGCTGGTCAGTACATGCACTGCATATAAAATCAAGGGGACAGCATACGCATGATGCAAGGATTATCCTTGTCAAACCTTTGTCACGAATTGTTCTTAATATCTTTGATGATCCCTCTGGAATACATGCTGATGCAATTACCTCTGTATGAAATATCTGTGATTGATCATTGAGTTTGTTAATGAAATCATCAAGTTCATCAGGCCAGCCAAAGGCCTTGTTGCAATGACATACAAAAATGCCAATGCGTATATTTTTTGTAAGCTGTAGTGCGGGAGGAGAAAAAGAGAGCCCGTGTCCCCTGGAGCGGTGTAACTGTCCTCCGAGGAATGATAAGGCCTGGGCTGCTGCTGCAAATCCCCTGAGTATCATTGCGTTTACATCAGCCTGTGCTGCTTTTGGACCATATGCCCTTATTACATCCTCTCCCTTGATCAGTGGCGCTGCCTTTGAATCTGCTATAATAATTACACCTGCATGTTCAATAAAATGGAGCGGCAATTCGTCGTGTTTAATAGCACCTATATCCTGGCAGGCATCTTTGCACTCAAGACATTCGGAACATACGCCGCATTGAAGACAACGTTCTGTCTCAGCTAATACCTGGGATTCAGAAAGTCCAAGGGCTGTTTCCATGAAATTGTCTTTGCGCGCCGATACTTGCCTCTCCGGCATCTGTGCCCGTGCCATAAAAGGGATATCTTTTGGAATATCCTGAAAAATCTTTTCCAGATCACGAGTCAGAGGTGAATTAATATCAGGCAATTTTAAATGTTTCAGTACGGCGCTTGCAGCAAGGCGGCCCATCGCCATTGAATTGATCACTGATGAAGGGCCTGTTACAGCATCTCCTGCAGCATATATACCGTCAATATTTGTGCGCAGATAGTCATCTGTATTTATAAGACCTTTGTCAGTAAGCTTTATATCTGTTTCCCCTGAAACCATGAATAAAGGTTTTTGACCAATCGCAACAACGGCATTGTCAAATGTCATTTTAAACGACTTGCCGTCAGTATCTATTTTTGGCCAGGCAATGCCGTCAGCGCCCGGTTTGCCTGGTTTTGCAGGTGCGCATTCAAGAAGTGCAAGACTGCCGTCCTTGCCGATAAAACAAGTAACTTTTGCACTGTCAACAATTTTTACATTTTCTTCTACAGCTGCCTTGATCTCTTTATGATCAGCAGGGATCATATCCTTTGAAAACCAGGAAATTATTGTTGTTTCAGCGCCAAGGCGTATTAGTGTGCGGGCAATGTCAAAAGCTGAATTCCCGTCGCCAATTACAGCAACCTTTTTATGAAATCTTGTGATTTCTTTTTTGTATATTTTTTTTAATAATGAAAGGCACCCGTAAATGCCATCCAAATCTTCACCCGAAATACCAAGTTTGCGATCTTCATTCACCCCGGCGGCAATAATTACTGCCTGATATTCCTTTTTAAGATTTGTGATTTCATTAAAATCAATATTTGACGAGATTTTAATCTCAACACCGAGTTTTTTTATATACTCAATGTCATTATCCAGAATATCACGCGGGAGTCTGTATGGGCCGATCGCATATCTCAACAGGCCGCCTGGCCCAGGTTCTTTTTCAAAAACATTCACTTTGCAGCCTGCCTTTGCAAGGTCGGCAGCAGCAGCAAGACCCGAAGGGCCTGAACCTATAACAGCTATTTTAAAGCCATTGTCAGCGACCGGTTTAATGACAGGTGTTCTGAAATGTTTAATCTCATCATCAGTTAAAAAACGTTTAATGTCTTTAATGGCTATGGGATCATCAAGTTCATTTCTCCGACAGCTATCCTCGCATGGATGGGTACAAACCCTGCCGCAGATACCCGGAAGCACGTTTTCTTTTCTTATC
>DAOWOC010000339.1 GCA_030642225.1 Deltaproteobacteria bacterium | reverse complement strand
GTTGATTTCAGGCAAATCAGCAAGATTAGCCTTGGTAATGGTGGTATTTATCTGAAAAGGCATTTCAGCCTGTTTTAAAATTTTAATACCATTTAAAGCAGCGGCAAAAGCGCCGTCAACCGCCCTGAATGAATCATGTGACTCTGCTGTAGCCCCATCAAGGCTTATACTGACCCTTTTTATCCCTGTCTGGTTCATTTTGTCAGCATACTCTCTGGTTATCAGTGTGCCGTTTACTGCCATAACCATACGAAAGCCAAGGCTTGTCCCATACTCAGCTATCTCAAAGATATCAGGCCTTAATAGAGGCTCACCGCCTGTAAGTATTATAATAGGGGTGGCAAAGGAAGCTACATCCTCTAACAGAGCCTTAGACTCTTTTAAAGTAAGCTCGCCAGGCCATGGTTGAGTTGTTGCCTTGGCCCGGCAATGAATACACGCAAGGTTGCATGCCCTTGTTGTCTCCCATGCCAGAATCCTGAGTTGATTCTGTTTATTCTCTCCTGTTTTTGCATGTGGATGAGCCATTATACCCCCCGCCCTTCCATGATAACCCTTGCAGCATCAAGTGCAAAATATGTTATTATAATATCAGCCCCTGCCCTTTTGATTGACATGAGCGATTCCATCATAACAAGTTTTTCATCAATCCAGCCGTTCTGCGCAGCTGCCTTCACCATGGCGTATTCTCCGCTGACATTAAATGCCGCAACAGGATGGCTTATCTCATCTCTGACCATCTTTATGATATCAAGATAAGGAAGAGTAGGTTTAGTTATTAAAATGTCAGCGCCCTCGTCAATGTCAAGCTGTACCTCTCTTAAAGCCTCAAGCGCATTTGGAGGATCCATCTGGTATGACTTCCTGTCTCCGAATTGAGGGGCTGAGTTTGCAGCCTCCCGAAAAGGACCGTAAAAAGCCGAGGAATATTTCACTGCATATGACATAATCGGTATATGTGTAAATTCATTTTCATCAAGTGCACCCCTTATCTCACCTACACGGCCATCCATCATATCTGAAGGCGCAACCATGTCAGCGCCGGCTCTGACATGAGAAACCGCGATCCTGGCCAAAAGATCCAGGGTGGCGTCATTATCCACATCTTTTTTATAAATCATCCCGCAATGGCCATGATTTGTATATTCACACAAACACACATCAGTAATAACAAGGATGTCTGGGACTTTATGTTTAATTTCCGCTACTGCACGCTGCACTATGCCATCTTTTGCATAAGCACCCGTACCCAGCTCATTTTTTTTATCAGGAATCCCAAATAAAATAATCCCTGGGATTCCTGCTTTTTTAACTTTTTTGATCTCAGGTACCAACAGATCAATAGAAAACTGAAAAATACCGGGCATGGTCTTAATTTCTCTTTTAATGCCCTTTCCTTCAACAACAAAAAAAGGCATGATAAAATCATCAATAGTTAATGTTGTTTCCCGTACAAGCCTTCTTAAGCATTCATTTCTCCTTAGCCTTCTTGGACGATAATCCGGAAATAACATAAAAATTCTCCTTAAAAAATTCAGGGCAAACAAAAACCCTGTAAATAATATAGGGTTGTTCCTTCTAAAGGGTTTAAGTTTTATGCAATCTCCTGATCACTCAGGTAACAGGCAGGATCAGGTGCCCATATATCACCTGTCACAGCCTCTGCCCTGACCCTGAAATTCCCGCCGCAGATATCAAGCCACCTGCACCCTTTACATCTGCCTTTGACATATTTCTTTTTTTCTTTTAACTTTGCCATCAGCGGGTCAGACAAATCGCACCATATCTCACTAAAAGGACGTTTTAAAATATTACCAAAAGACCTGTGACGCCAAAACTGATCAGCATATACCTCTCCATCCCAGCTTACGCATCCTATCCCTCTGCCGGAATTATTCCCCTCATTCATCTGTAATAATTCAAGAATCTTCTTTGCCCTTTCAGGATTTTCACTAAGGGTTCTCTTGTAAACATATGGTCCGTCAGCATGATTATCAAC
>DAOWOC010000247.1 GCA_030642225.1 Deltaproteobacteria bacterium | reverse complement strand
GTAGAGCTTGTTAAATGTATTACAGTTGATCTTGATGTCCCGGCCAACTCACAGATTGTTATTGAAGGATATGTTAATCCTGATGAACGCAGGCTTGAAGGGCCATTTGGTGACCATACAGGATATTATTCCCTTGCCGACCTGTATCCGGTATTTCATGTAACCTGCATAACCACGCAGCAAAATCCTGTTTATCCGGCAACCATTGTAGGACGCCCTCCAATGGAGGACTGCTACATGGCAAAGGCCACAGAAAGGATATTCCTCCCGCTTATAAAAAAACAAATGCCTGAGATAGTTGATATGAATCTTCCAATGGAGGGTGTTTTCCACATATTGCCTTTATTTCCATAGACAAACGGTATCCCGGACATGCCAAAAAAATAATGCACGCTATCTGGGGGCTCGGACAGATGATGTTTACCAAGATGATCTTTGTTTTTGACAAGGATGTTAATGTCCAGGACATAGGCAACGTCATGTGGCGCATAGGGAATAATGTTGATCCAAAAAGGGATACGGTCTTTGTGGAAGGGCCGGTTGATGCGCTTGACCATGCTGCTCCATTACCCCACCTCGGGAGCAAAATGGGGATGGACTGCACAAAAAAATGGCAGGAAGAAGGTTTTATGCGTGAATGGCCAAAGGTAATCAAAATGGACCCTGATGTCAAAAAAAGGGTTGATGAAATATGGGAAAGGCTTGGTCTTTAATGGATAAAAAACAGAAGATACTTATCGCCATAACAGGCGCAAGCGGAGCAGGCTACGGTATACAGCTTACTTCCCATCTCCTGGCCCATGGCCATGATATCCATCTAATTGTTTCTGATGCCGGTAAAAAGGTTATGAAATGGGAAACCGGGGCAAGGCCTGAAGAACTGCAAAAAAAAGGCGCTGTTTTATATCGTGTTGATGATATAGCCGCCCCACCTGCCAGCGGGTCATTTAAACTTGATGCAATGGCAATATGCCCATGCACCATGGGCACGCTTGCAGCAGTGGCAAACAGTCTGGCATCCAATCTTATCCACAGAACCGCTGATGTGATGCTAAAAGAGAGACGAAGGCTTATCCTGATTGTACGTGAAACCCCCATACATACCGGTCACATAAAAAATTTATTAAAGATATCTGAAATAGGCGGGATAATCATGCCTGCATCCCCGGGTTTTTACCATAACCCAGGCAGTGTGCAGGATGTTTATGATTTTATGGCAGCAAAGGTTATGGATAATTTAAATATAAAACATAATCTAATTAAACCATGGGCAGGGATTGTGAAATAAGTCCGGGCATGTTCGTGGTAATGGAACTTACTCCTGCGTCAGCAAAAATTCCCGCCATAACAGGGTCATCTAAAGCCCAGATATTTACACACAGATTTTGTCTGTAAAATTTTTTCATAAAATTATTAATCGGCCTGTATCTCTTCTCAAAATCCTTAAACGCCTCAAGCCTTGAGTTCCCGATATTAATGCCATCCGCTTTCATTAAAACAGCCTTTTTTATTATCTCTTCTGCACTGTTTAAATTATCAAAATTAAATATGGGAAAGACCTTATGGTCTTTAAATCTTTCTTTAATCCTTTTCATCTTAAAAAATTCAATAGAATTATTCACATACCCGATAAACACTATCTGCTCTTTACTGATTTTATACTGATTTAATAAATCATGAAGCACGTTTATAATTTTACCTTCAGGATCACAATTATGTTTTATCTCTATAAACATGGACTTATCCGGCGGGATTGTTACAATCACCTCTTCAAGCGCAGGTATCCTGTATTTAAGAGGCGGAAAACTTCTGTCTCTGCCTGTAATACTCAACTCTTTAAGTTCATTTAATCTGCTGTTACAAACAGTCAAATTACCATCTGTCAATCCGCCTGTTTGAGCATCATGAAAAACAACGATTTGCATATCTCCGGTCAACCGGATATCTATCTCAACCCCGTCAACATTTAAATCCCATGCATGCTTAATAGCCTCAAGCGTATTCTCAGGAGCTAAATAAAGATCATGGTTGCCTCTGTGTGCGATTATTTCCATTCACGTCCAATACAATTAAGATTGCTGTTTACAAATTGCCGATAATCCATGATCTGAGTTTTAATCTCAACATCGCTCAAACCAAGGGCATTGCCAAGTATCTCGGCGCACTTATCAAGCATGGACATCCCATTATCCGATGATTTTAAAAAAATTTCAGTCCTGAGCCGAAAAAAATCTCTTACATGGATAAGCATCTCATTTTTTATGCCATATTCGATTTCCGCAAAAATAAACGGGAGGGTTTTATCTATCCTCTCTGCCATATCCTGATTTTTTTCAATTATTTGAATCATCTTAATATATCCCTCGCCATACCGTTTTTTTAAATATTCTGTTGTATCTTTATCAATCTTACAACTGCCACTCTTATCAAATCCGGGATCATCTTTTAATAAAGGGACAGTTCCTGTTTCACAGGGTTTGGCACTTAATTTTAATTCCCGCACAATAAGGTTTACAGCCTTTTCTGAAATTTTTCTATAGGTGGTAAGCTTTCCCCCGCCAATGATAAATGCCCCTGATGGGGTTCTTATAATTTTATCCCTCCGCGACACCTCTCCGGCACTCCCTTTGGAAACAAGCAGTGGACGCAGACCCGCATAGCAGCTTATTGCATGTTCCGGTTTTAAAGAAAGCCCCGGAAATCTTTTGTTAACGAGTTCCATAAGATAAGAGACATCACTAACATCAGGATATACATTATTAATATCATTGTTAAAATCCGTATCTGTGGTCCCTACAATGGTATATTCATCCCACGGAATCACAAAAATAATCCTTTTATCATTATTTGACAATATGACAACTGCGGTTGGTGTATTTATCTTTTCATGCGGAAAAACGAGATGGATGCCCTTTGTCAGGCGAAGCAGATCTTTTTGCTCACCCTCTATCTCAGGATATAAGCTATTGGTCCATGGGCCGGCGGCCAGGACAAATG
>DAOWOC010000221.1 GCA_030642225.1 Deltaproteobacteria bacterium | reverse complement strand
GTATCCTTCTTTTAAAAAATGGTAAAATTATCAGCCTTGGTTCTCCTGAAAATGTGCTGACGTTTGAAACACTTGAAAAGACTTACGGCTGCAAACTCCTTGTGGATAAAAGCCCTGTGGGACTTTTTACCAGAATTACGCCGGTGCCTAAAAGATATTGGGAAGAAAATAACCAGGAAAATCCCAGATAATTTCTTTCCGAACAGCTTTACGAGAAGAATGGATATCCTTAAGAACCACAAACATTATTGAACGGCTCAACAAAAAATTTAAACGCAGAACAAAGTCCATGGAAATCGTAGCAGGAGAACGCGCTTGTTACACGCTCCTGACTTTTATCTGTTTAAAGATGAAGTTGCACTGGCGATCAAACCCTATAGGGAAAGTGCGTAACAACCTGCCATTCTTTAAAGAACCGGTCTTTAATAATTTCACACAATTAACTTGACACTACCCTATTAGTTTTATTAGATTCAACAGTTTTATGAAAGTTCAACTTTTTTTATTGTGCTGCATTTTTAATTATTAAATTAAAAAAAAATTATAAAAAATCAAATTATGAATTACAGGCATATTTTAACAGATAAAAAATCATTAATTATTGCAAATGTAGTTTTGGGTATATTTTTATTGATACTTTTTATACTTATTACAAGGGATGTTTTTTCTATTGTCACTATTGATAAATTAAATGATGGATCCAAGTCTGAAGATAAAACAGACCATATCATGATAGATAATTTTGAGGATTATAGCGTAATACTTACAAAGAATATCTTTGGTTTTAATGACCGGCAATTAGTTTTATTATCAAATACTTCAAGAAAACAATTTTTATCTAAAGAAAATAATACCATTGGGCTTAAGCTTATTGGAGCTATTGCATCAGAAGAATACAGTTATGCTGTATTTATGCAAAAAAATGGCAAACAGGTACTGTATAAATTAAATAAAAATATCCCGGGGGTCGGTACACTTGAAAGGATTGAATCTAACAGGGTATTTGTAAATACAGGGAGAGATGTCAAAGTACTTAAACTATCTGATTTAAAAGGATTATCTAAAAATAAAATTAAAACACGAACACTGTATAAAAAAAATATAGTAAGTAGTGAGAATATAGTAAGTAGAGATGATGGCTCTTATGTGCTGAGTTCTGAATTTTTTGAAAAATCAATCCAAAACCCCAACCTTTTTATGAGGGATGCGAAGATCGGTCCGAAATATATTGATGGTGAATCGGTCGGATTTCAGGTAAAGAGGCTTAGAAGGGGTGGAATATATGATAAACTCGGTCTTAAAACCGGTGATATATTAAAACGCATTAATGAGTATGATATAACTGATCCTGAATCAGTGCTTAAGGCATTTGTTGCATTAAAAGGTGTTGACGAGATACAACTTGATGTCATACGTAACAATAATAATGAAACCATTAAATATTATATTAAATAGAGAGTATTTTTTTTATTAAGGGAAATAAATGTCTTTGAAAAATTTTTTTTTAATCTTGTTAATACTGTTTTGGTTATTCCCGCCTACATCTGTTTATTGCGCAGACAAGGCCATAACTTTTAACTTTGTGGATGTTGAACTGCCTGTTGTGGCAAAATATATAAGCGATGTCACAGGCAGAAATTTTATCTTTGATGAAAAATTCAAGGGCAAGGTAACCATTATTGCCCCGACTAAGTTGAGTACGGATGAAAGTTTTGACCTCTTTACGTCTGTTTTGGAACTCAAGGGTTTTACTGTTGCGCCTTCCGGTGTGAATGCATATAAGATTATTTCCACATCCAGGGCAAAACAGCAGGGGCTTGATGTTAAAAAGACCAGTCAGCATGTTGATGGGAGTTATATAGCAAGGCTTATATTATTAAATCATATCTCCTCTGAAGAGGCAGTAAGATTTTTAAAACCACTTATATCAAGAACAGGGCATATCTCATCTTTCGGTCCTGGTAATCTAATACTGATTATTGATTCCGGTCTTAATATTCAAAAAATTCTTAAAATTATACAAAATATTGATAAACTCTCCACATCAAACATGCCGGAGATCGTTTTTTTGAAATATGCAGGGGCAGGTAAGATTGCAGAGATAATCAACGATGGCATGATCCGGGGCCCGGCTGTTTTAAAGAGTAGAAATTTAAAATTAGGTGGTACTGTAAAGGTTGTTGCTGATACAAGACTTAATGCGGTTGTTATATTCGGCACAAAGGAGATGACAAAATCCATTAAACAACTTATTTCCATCCTTGATGTGCCATCTGAAAAGGAACAGGGCAGGATAAATATATATTTTCTGGAAAATGCCAATGCAGAAGAGGTCTCAAATGTTTTGCAGGGTATTTTAAAGGCTATTCAAAAGACAACAACAATATCTGGAAGGCAACCCGTAAAAATATCTCAGGGGGCAGGATCAGGGATTATTGTAACGCCGGATAAATCAACCAACTCGCTTGTAATAATAGCTTCACCAGCAGAATACAGAGATCTTATATCAGTAATTGAGAGGCTGGATAAGAAAAAAAAGCAGGTATATGTGGAGGCAATGATTGTTGAGGCATCTATAAATAATCTTTTAGATGTTGGTCTTAATTACAGGGCAATAGGCAGGTATCATGGTGAACCGGTTGTAATAGGCGGACTTGGCATTATGGATAATATAGCTATTCAATCCATTATAAACGGTTTAACCGGTTTTTCAATCGGCGGTTTGGGAAATTTTCTTGATATTCCTGTAACATCAGTTGATTCTGATGGAACAATATCCACCTCAAACATTAATGTGCCCGGTATATCCGCTTTATTCAATTTAAATGATTTTAAAGGTGCTGTTAATATCCTTTCAACACCACAGATTTTGACGGCTGATAATGAGGAGGCTGAGATTATTGTGGGTGAAAATATTCCTATTATCACAAAAAGGGAATCTGATCCCACAAGGGAACTTTCCGTGTTCAGCAGTATTGAAAGGCATGATGTTGGTGTTAAATTAAGGATTACGCCGCATATCTCAGAAGGTAATCATGTCAGCCTTGAGATATATCAGGAAATATCTTCAGTAAAACATGAATCCAATGCCGATATTTTGATAAGCGTGGGGCCTACCACAACAATCAGGTCCACCAAGACCTCAATTGTGGTCAAGGATGGTGAAACCGTAGTTATTGGCGGTCTTATGCAGGAAAATTTTGAGGAGAATATAACCAAGATTCCATTATTGGGTGATATCCCGATACTTGGCTGGCTTTTTAC
>DAOWOC010000297.1 GCA_030642225.1 Deltaproteobacteria bacterium | reverse complement strand
GTATAAAATATATATTTAGTACACATATTACATTTATTATTAATTTTTTACACTTATTGCGATATTAAAATAGATATAATGCAAAATAAACATATATTCCGTCATGATTTAAAAGCAAAATTAATGGATCAGGTTAAAGAAGTTTTACATTACCATCATTATGCGAGAAGGTACGTATCGTCAATGGATCTTATACGGTATATCCCCTCACCGAAATAATTGTTTAGTTCCATGATAACTCCCCCAAAAAATCATCCAATCAAGACTGAAAGCTCATCAACAAGGGCTGTAAAATTGGAAAGCGCAGTGTTCACAGGTGTTTTTGTGGTCATATCAACACCCGCATCTTTAAGTTGTTCAAGCGGAAACTTGCGTCCACCTGATTTTAAGAAATTGATAAAATCTTCAAGCTCAGGCCCTGAGCCGCTTAAAACTCTTTTGGAAAGGGCCATGGCAGCGCTTAGGCCTGTTGCATATTTGTACACATAAAATGCAGAATAAAAATGTGGTATCCGCAAACCCTCCAGACTGCTTCTTTTGTCAAGGAGAACCTCATCGCCAAAGTAAACCTCAAGCAATTTCCGATATTCTTCTGTTAAAGAATCAATGGTCAGCGCTTTATTGGCCTCTACCATTGCATGGACATTTTTTTCATATTCAGCAAACATTGTCTGTCTGTAGATGGTGCCAATTATATCATCTATCTGCTTGTTTATTAAAAATGCTTTAAAGGATTTATCATTTTGTTTCATTAAATGATGAGACAAAAGCTGTTCATTAAACGTTGAGGCGACTTCGGCAACAAAGATAGAATAATCATAATCCTGAAAGGTATTATTGTTTACGCTGTACCATGAATGCATGGAGTGACCTGCTTCATGCGCAAGGGTGAAGACATCGTTTAATACATCCTCTTTATAATTTATCAGAATATATGGTTCTCCAACATATGACCCGGCTGAAAATGCGCCGGAGCGCTTGCCTTTATTTTCATAACGATCGACCCAGCCGCTTTTTAAGCCATCTCTTAATGTGCTGCAATATTCATCACCAAGGGGTTTTAATGAATCTATAACAAGCCCGCATGCCTGTTCATAGGAATAATGAGTTGAAATATCAGAAACAAGAGGGACACGCATGTCGTAAAGATGCAATTCATCCAGACCAAGCATTCTTTTGCGCAGCCCGTAATATTTATGCAATGCAGGCAGATTCTGATGGACCGCATCTATAAGGTTATTATACACGCTAACAGGTACGTTATCCGAGAAAAGACTTTTTTTGATTGCGGATGGGAATTTTCTTATACGCGCCTTAAAGACATCCAACTGAACGCTTCCATTATACAGGGTTGAAAGTGTATTTTTATGCGCATCAAATTCATCCATAAACAGGCCATATGCTTTTTTGCGCAATTCACGATCAGGATTAAGCATAAAGGTCATAAACGTAGACTGGGTTAATGGCTTTTTGCCTTCAGGTGTTTCAATATCACCAAAGATCATGTCAACATCCGTTAATGCGCCAAAACTTTTTTGGGCTGTCTCGCTAAATTCTTCCTGCATGGCAAGCAAGCGCTCTTCCTGCTCTGAAAGGATATGGGGCTTGTAGCGCAGGAGCTTTTTTAATGATATCTTAAATTCAGCCAGTTCATCAGATTCTAAAAATCCTGCCATTTTTTCATCAGATATTGCCTGTATCTCAGGTGTCTGGTAGCTTGATGCGGCCTGGAATTTTACGGAGATCGCTGTAAAACGCTCCAGCATATCCTTTGTGACGCTGTTTCCCATATCTTCAGAAAACTGTAAGTGTGCATAATACCCAAGACGTTCTGCAAGTATCCCGACCTCAATATTAAATTGCAGACATGCCTTCAGCTCTGTGGGAGAGTCAGAAAGGGTGCCTCTAAATTTTTCAGCGTTCGGGATTAATCCTTCAAGGATTTTCAGGCCTTTTTCCCATGCTGCATTATCAGGATATAATTTTTTAAGATCCCAGCAATCCAAAATAGGTATATCTTTACGTTCAAGTATAATATTTTGAGTATTATTTTTTGTTTTCATGTTTATAGATACCTCTGTTTAGTAATTGTTTTTCACGTTAATAGTATCATCGTAATGTTTAGCTTCAAATTGAATAGTTATATGCTCCATTTTCCATTTTTTTTGAAGAAGCGATTTAAGCTCATTCAGGATAACAGCGCTTTTAGTAACAAGCTGATCATTAATAAACACATGAGCGCTTATGGCATATATATCGGACGTGATAGTCCAAATGTGCAGATGATGAACATTTTTAACCCCATCAACTTGACACATTTCATGAACAAGTTGTTTCTGATCAATATGCCTCGGTGTTGACTCTAAAAAAATGTCTATGGATTCTTTTAGCAGGGAAAAAGCGCCTCTTAAGATCAAAAGTCCTATCAT